>DATAPM010000255.1:0-9812 GCA_036265225.1 Vulcanimicrobiaceae bacterium | reverse complement strand
CGGCCGCTTCGACGGGGACGAAGCCGCCTTCGACGTACGCGATACGCAGTACATGGGGGAAGCCATCGCGCATTCCGGCGTCGTGATCTCCGGCAGCATTACGCTCGGGCAATCGCTAAATACCAGCGTCGATCCGCGCTGGCGACGCGAGATCCGGCGCCATCATACCTCGGCGCACCTTTTGCAACGCGCGCTCAAAGACGTGCTCGGGGAAGAAGTCAACCAGGCCGGCTCGTGGGTCGGCATCGATCGCATGCGCTTCGACTTTCGCTGGCCGCAAGGCGCGCTTACTCCCGAACAGAAGCGCGAGATCGCGCACCGCGTCAACGAGATGATCCGCGACGACTCGCATCTCGTCACCCGCGTTTTGCCGATCGAGGAGGCCAAGCAAACCGGCGCGGTTTGGATGGCGGGCGAAAAGTACGGCGAGCTGATTCGCGTCGTCCAGGCCGGTCCGTCGATCGAGTTCTGCGGCGGTACGCACTCGCATTCGACCGGCGAACTCGGCATGTTCGTGATGCTCTCCGAGTTTTCGATCGGCAGCGGCATCCGGCGAATCGAGTCGTGCGTGTCCGAGGCCGCCGAGGAATTTCTCGGCAAACAGAGCGATCTCATCACAAACCTCTCGACCTCGCTGGCGGCCACACCCGACGAGCTGCACGATCGCGTCGACAAGCTGCAGCGCGAGGTCAAGGATTTGCAGACGGCGTTGGGGCAGTTCAAAGCCAAGTTTGCCGGCATCGAAGCGCAGTCGTACGTGGAGCGAGCCGAACGCCGCGGCGATCGCACCTTCGTCGGCGCCGTCATCCCGGAAGCCAACGGCGAGGCGTTGCGCCACTTGGGTTCGGCGATTCGCAATCGCCTGCCAAGCGGCGTCGTCGCGCTCGCCGGAATCGACGACGGCAGCGTCAGCATACTGGTCAGCGCCACCGACGATTTGGTCAAGGCCGGCGTGCATGCCGGCAACCTCGTCAAACTTGCGGCGCCGCTGGTATCCGGCAAAGGCGGCGGTCAGGCGGCGCAGGCGCAGGGCGGCGGCAGCAACGTTGACGGCGCCGAAGCGGCCGTGCGCGCGATTCGCGACGCCGTCTTGGTATGATCGTACGCGCCGCCGGCGCCGTTGTGGCTATCGCGGTGCTCGCCGGGGCGCGCCCGGCCGAGCTCGATTCACAGTACGTGCTCAAACGTTACTCGGAGGCCGTGCAGGCGCTGACCGTTCCAAAAGTCGCAGTCTATGCCTACACGGTTTCGCAAGTCGGTCCGAGCAACATCGAGCAGTATCACCGAATCTATCGCAGCGGCGTTTCGGTGCGCGACGAAACGCTTGCCGTGGACGGCATTGCGTTGCATCGCAAAATCGTAAAGTTCTCGCATCGCGAAGATCCCTACGCGGTCGTTCGCTTTGCGCCGCACGCCGACACCTACGAGATGCTCTTTCTTGGGACGGTCAAGGACGCGCACCATATCGACTACGTCTACGAGGCGACGCCGCTGAGCCGCCCCTCGGGCGCCTGGGTCGATCGCATCACGATCGACGGAACGCGATTCCTTCCCCGCGTCGTTCACTTTCATAGTGCCGGCTTGGGGGTGCACGGCACCGGGCAGATCGAGTTTGGCGGTTTCGGCAAATACTGGATGCCGATCGCGGCCCAGGCGATCGCCAGCATAAAGGGCAAGCCCGCACGCGAGCGCATCGTGTGGAGCGATTATCGCTTCCCGGAGAGTCTGCCGCCGTCGACGTTCTTGCAGCCCGCGCCGCTGCCGCACGCAACGCTTCCGCCGGAGTGAGCTCGCGACGCATCAAGCCGGCGATTATTGCCGGCCTCGTAGCGTTCGTCGTTACCGCGCTTGTTTCGCGCCTTCACGCCACAACATATAACAACTACGTCCTGCTCGCCCAAGCGCTGCTGCACGGGCACGCGTGGATCGACTGGCCGGGTGCTTACATCGACGCCCTGCACTATGGTGGCCATTACTTTATCATCGAAGCGCCGCTCCCGGCGCTGCTCTTGCTTCCGTTCGTCGCGATCTTCGGCGCGCAGACGAATCAAACGTTTCTTGCCGTCGTGCTGGCCGCGGTTGCGATTGGTGCCGCGTGGGAGCTAGGCGAGCGGCTCGGGCTCAAGCGGACAAGCACCGCATGGATCTGCGCTTTCTTACTTGCCGGCACCGACCTCTTGTGGTGCGCGATGCTTGGCGACGTTTGGTTTACCGCGCACGTTTCGGCGGTCTGCTTCACGATGCTGGCGCTGGTCGAACTCGCCGGAAAGCGACGCGGCTGGCTGGTCGCGCTCTTGGCCGTCTGCGCGGTCGAATCGCGTTTCACGATGATTGCGGCGATTCCGGTTTACGCGTGCATGCTCGCGATCGGCCCCGGCAATCAACGGTCGTGGAGCGCGTTGCGCTCGTTTGGTGAGATGTTGGTACCGTTCGTCGGGCTGTGGATGTTCTATAACGAAGCGCGCTGGGGAACGTGGACCGATATCGGCTACGTAACGTGGTACCATCAGGATCGGGCCGGCATGCCGGCCGGATCGCCGTTTCGCCTCACCTATCTGCCGTATCAGCTGTGGTCGTTCTTCGTGCAGACGCCGACGCAGCTGACGTCCTTTCCCGGGTTGCGGCCCGAGTTAACGGGCGTCGCGCTCACCTGGACGTCGCCCGCTCTCGTGCTCGCCGTTCTCGCTCGAAGACCGGTGCGGTGCACGGTCGCACTGTGGATTGCCGCTCTGTTGGTTGCCGTGCCGAACCTCCTCTACTACGTCAACGGTTTCGCGCAATTCGGAATGCGCCACGCACTCGACTTCGAGCCTTTTTTAGTTGCGTTAATGATGCTTGGGGTGCGGCGCAACTTTCCGGTGTGGGGACGGGCGCTAATCGTTTATTCGATCGGTGCGGGCTTGTGGGGCTGCTGGTACTGGCTGAGCTTTGTGCGCGTCTAAGGCCTCACGTAACTCGGCAGCGTTTCGCACCGGTGCGCTGCAAGCCGAATCGGTGCAGACGTACGCTGCAGGTTGCGGGTCGGCGGGTAGCTGCGCATCGGAAGCGTCCTGCGGCAGCAGCGTGCGAACCGCGCCGACGGGGCCAGGCAGCCGCAGCGCCGCCTCGCGGAAGGCGTCCGTAACTCCCGGCTCGCCGACGATCTTGACCGTGAGCTCGGGCGTCAAGAAGCGCCGCAGCGCCCGCGCATACGTTGCGGCGAACGGGCCGGATGCGGCTGCGGTCCTGCGGTAGCGGCGCAAGATCTCCTTCGCGCGTTCGCGATAGGCGTTCTCGCCGAAGAACGCGGCCATGCGCAAAAGCGTTTCGGCAAAGAGTCCGTTGTCTATGATCGGCCGGTCCGCAACGGCGAGGCGCCCGAAGTCCTCGTCGCCGGCGAGCCGGTCGTAGAAGCCGCCCTCCTCCGCCGCGAAGTTTCCGAGAATAGTCTCAACGATGTCGCGCGCCCGCGCAAGAAAGCGCGGCTCGCCCGACATCTCGTGCGCATCGAGTAACGCTCGCGCGTAGGCGACGTGATCGGTCAGCAAGCCGCGCACCCGGTGCGAGCCGTCCGGCAGAAAGACGTGATAGAGCAATCCATCTTTTCCGAGCAGGCGCGCGTCGACGGCGTCGAGCGTTTGCAAGGCTTGCGCCATCAGCAGATCGTCGTCGAGGGCCCGCGCAGCCCAGCAAAGCGATCCCGCCAGCGCGCAGGTCCAGTTCGTGTACGACGTTCGATCGACGTATGGCGCGGCGAGTTCGCGCCGTTCCTCGAGCGGCAGCTCATAATACTGCTCGTCGGCGTCTTGGCTGCCGGCAAAGAAACCGGTGTTGGGATCGCGCAACACCGCTCGAATGTATCCAACCGCCGAGACGAGCGTTTCGCGCAGTTCTGCGTTCGGGGCAAAGAGCTGGAGATCGGCGAGTACGCGGATGAGACCGGCGTGGTCTTCGCCCATCTTCTCGAAGTGCGGTACGCTCCAATCCCGAGTCGTCGAGTAGCGGAAGAATCCGCCCTCGACGTGGTCGTAGGTTCCTCCGCGCGCCATTGCCAGCAGCGTGCGCGCCGCCATGTCGTGGAGGTCCTGGCCCCCGCCGTGGCGCCATTCGTCGATCAGGAACTCGTGAACTTCGGGTTGCGGGAACTTCGGCTCGTTGCCGAAGCCGCCGTATTCGCGGTCGAAGCTTGCGCGGAGGTCTTCCAGCAGACGCCCGATCGGGGCGGCGTCGAGGTCTATGTCTTCGGCCGGCGTAGTCGCAATGCTGCCGCTTCCTTCGGTTGCCTTGACGATGCGTTCGGCGATTTCGTGCTTGTGGTCGCGAAAGAAGTCGGCGACCTCATCGAGGGCGCGCCGCATCTGCTGTGGCGGCAAGTACGTCGCACCGGTAAGCGTCGTTCCATCTGGCGCCAGAAATGCCGTCGTCGGCCAGCCGCCCATGTTGTAACGAGCGTTGACGTCGGGCCGGTGATCGTTGTCGACGCGCACCGGAACGAAGCGCCGGTTGATCGTCTCGATCACGCCCGCGTCGGAGTACGTCGTTTCGTCCATTACGTGGCACCAATGGCACCAGACCGCCGAGATCGCAAGCAGAATCGGTTTGTCTTCCCGCGTGGCGCGATCGAATGCGTCGCGCCCCCACGGCTGCCAGCCGATTTCGTTTGCGCGGTTGTCGCGCGGGGAAAATCGAAACTCACTCATCGCGATCGGGTGCGCCTCGTAGAAACGATGAAAGATAAAACACGGCAATCAACGCATACAGCGCTAGACCGGCAATTCCCGCCGTGGTTAGACCGTACGCGTACGAAACGGCAAAGAAGGCAGCGAATGCCAGGCTCACCGCCGAGTAGCGCAGGTGCACGCCTGCGCTCATTCCGTACCATTGTTCGGCATAGAATCCGCCGGCCGAGCGGCTGCGCAGCGCCGCCGCGACGGTAATGCCGAGTGCGAGAACCAGGCCGCCGATCGTATAAGCCATTGCCGTCTAAGAGTAGCGCGCGGAAGCGTCGAAGGCCACCGGCGATGCCTCTAAAGAAGACGAAACCGCAGACCGCGCGTCCGGGCTCGCTGGCGACGTATCATAAGAAGCGCGATTTCGCCCAGACGCCCGAGCCGAGCGGGCGAACGGCGGCCGCGCCGCGATCGTCAAAAAGCATGCGGTTCGTGGTGCAGATGCATCGCGCCACGCGACTGCACTACGATTTCCGCCTCGAGTCGGACGGGGTGCTGGCTTCGTGGGCCGTACCGAAGGGCCCGACGCTGGCGCCGGGTGACCGCCGTTTGGCAATGCACGTCGAGGATCACCCGCTCGACTACCGCGACTTTGAGGGTAACATTCCCGCCGGACAGTATGGCGCGGGGAGCGTCATCGTTTGGGATCGCGGCACGTATACGCTTGCCGAGGGTGACGATCCGGGCGACGAGATTGCCGGAGGAAAGATCAAGTTCATTCTTCACGGTAAAAAACTCAACGGCGAGTTCACGCTCGTCAAGATCAAGGCGCGCGAAGGCGAAAGCGGCGAGCCGTGGCTGCTCGTCAAAGACCGCGATGGGCACGACGATCCCCGCTACGATACCGCCGATCATCCCGAATCCGTCAAGAGCGGAAAAACCTTAGCCGACGTGGCGAAAGATCCGCGCGCGCGCACCTGGCAATCGAAGCCGAGCGGTCGTGCGAAGGCAGCGAAGCCGCGCACCCGGGCTAAACGCGAGCCGATCCCGCATCCCAAAGCGCTCATGCTCGCCACCCTGGTCGACGAAGCGTTCGACGATCCCGACTGGCTCTTCGAAATCAAGTGGGATGGGTATCGCGCGCTTTGTACGATCGAAGAGAATTCGTTCTCGCTCGTCTCGCGCAACGGGCTCGATATGTTGCGGCGCTTTCCGGACCTTAGAGAACTCGCAGGCTCCTTCGCCAGCGTGCCGATCGTCGTGGATGGCGAAATCTGCAGCCTCGATGCCAAAGGGAGATCGTCGTTCCAGCGGCTTCAAGAGTCCATGCGAAAGCCGGCCGGACTAACTTACGTTGCCTTCGATCTGCTATATGCCGACGGCGCCGACCTGCGCTCGAAGCCGCTGGAAGAGCGCAAGGCGCTGCTCGAGCGAATGATACGCGACGACGGTTTAGTGCTCTACTCGGCGCACGTTCTCGAAAAAGGTGAAGCGTTATTCGCCAGCGCGCGTAAGAGTAAACTCGAAGGCATTATCGGCAAAAAACGCAGTTCGACATACCAAGAGCGGCGCAGCCGCGATTGGGTCAAGATCAAGACGGGATACGAGCAAGAGTTCGTCGTTGGGGGTTGGACCGAACCTAAGGGTAGCCGCAAAGGTTTCGGGGCGTTGCTTCTGGGCGTCTATCAAGGCAAGTCGCTGCGCTTCGTTGGGTCGGTAGGAACGGGTTTCAGCGCCAAGCTGCTGGCTGAGTTATACGAGCGGCTGCGCAAGCTCGAACGCAAGTCATCCCCGTTTTCCAATGAGGTCGTCGCCAACTCGCCGGCGCATTGGGTTAAACCCGAGCTCGTCGTCGAAGCGCGATTCTCCGAGTGGACGCGCGACGGATATCTCCGCCAGCCGGCCTATCTGGGATTGCGGCCGGACAAAGAGGCAATCGAGGTGGTGGCCGAGATTCCGGAGCACGCGTGAGCGCCGCGCAGCGCGTCGACGTTCGCGTCGGGAATCGCGATCTGTCGCTCTCTAATCTCGACAAAGTCTTATGGCCTCGCGACGGCTATACCAAGGGCGATCTCATCAATTACTACCAAAGCGTCGCGCCTTATGCCGTGCCGCATCTGGAAGGCCGGCCCTTGACGCTCCAGCGCTATCCCAACGGAATTGATGGCGAAACGTTCTTCGAAAAGCAGATGCCGCGCGGCATCCCCGATTGGATCGAGCGGGTCACGGTCCCGACGCCGGGAGGGACTCGCAGTCACGTGACGTTTATGCTTTGTAACGACGCGGCCTCATTGGTCTACGTTGCGAACTTGGCGGCCATCGTTCTGCACATCTGGACTTCGCGAGTCGAAGATCTCGACGAGCCCGATTTCGTGATCTTCGATCTCGACCCGGGCGAGAAGTGTTCTCTCAAAACTCTGGCAACCGTCGCGCTCGGATTTCGTTCGCTGCTCGGCGACATCGGGCTGCAGCCACTGGTCAAGACGACCGGCGGCTACGGCGTTCACGTCGTGCTGCCGTTGGCGCCCGGATATTCGTACGACACGGCTAAAGCGTTTGCCGAGGTGGTGGCGCGCCGGGCGGCGACGACGCTGGGCTCGCTGACGACGCTACAGCGGGCGATCGCCAAACGCCCGGAGGACGCCGTCTATCTAGATTTCGTCCAGGTCGGCCAGGGCAAGACGATCGTCGCACCATATTCGGTGCGGGCGCGCGATGGCGCACCGGTCTCCACGCCCCTGCACTGGGATGAGGTCGAAGCGCTCGCGCGCCGCAGGACGGCGGCCGCCCCCGCCGACGAGTTCGCTAAGCTTACGATCCGAACGACCCCTAAGCGGCTCGAGCGCGAAGGCGACCTATGGGGCGGGAAAAACTGGAAAAAACAGCGCCTCGAAGCGGCAATTCGCAAGGCGCAGCGCCTTTGGGACGAGGGGGGCTAGCGAGCCGGCAGGCGCCTTGGGTAGAATAGTCGGACTATGGCGCACGCAATATGGTCCGGCTCGATCAACTTCGGGCTCGTAACGATCCCCGTTAAGCTTTTCACGGCGGTAAAGACCGACGACCTCTCCTTCAATATGTTGCACAACAAGGACGAGGGCCGCATCAAGTACGAGCGCGTCTGCAGCGTCGACGGTAAGCCCGTCCCCTGGGACGAGATCGTCAAAGGCTACGAGTTCGAGAAGGGCGAGTACGTGGTGCTCACCGACGAGGATTTTGCCAAGGTTAACCCCGAGGCGACCCAGTCGGTCGACATCCTCGAGTTCGTCGAGCTCGATAAGATCAACCCAATGTTCTTCGACAAGCCGTACTATCTCGAGCCGACCAAACAGGGCAAGCACGCGTATGCGCTGTTGCGCGAGGCCCTCGCCGACAGCAACCGAGTGGCGATCGCCCGCGTCGTGATTCGTACGAAGGAATACATCGCAGCAGTCAAGCCGATCGATGACGCGCTCGTGCTCGAGCTCATGCACTGGGCAAGCGAGATCGTTCCTGCCGATACGCTCGAGATTCCCGGACGCGAGGCGCTACCGGAAAAAGAGATGCAAATGGCTCGGATGCTCATCGACACGATGAGCGTCGAGGATTTCGATGCTGCGAAGTTTACCAACAAGTATCACGACGAGCTCCTGGCGATGATCGACGCGCGAGTCAACGGCAAGGAATTGCCCAAGGCGAAGAAGGTGCCGGTGCGCGCCAAAGTCGTTAACCTCATGGAGGTCCTCGCGCAGAGCCTCGAAGCGAGCAAAAAGCGCCGCGCCGGCGAGAACGGGAAAGCGGCAACGACGAAGCGGCGCAAGAAAACCGCGGCATAAGGTTGGGCGCCTCGGCGAAACATTATTTCTGAGGGCGAGGTAATCGCGGCATGAGGGCCGCTAGCGACGCGCGAGGGCTTCCGCTCTATCGCCTCTACCTCTTACGTGCGATGTATCTGCTCGTCGCACTGGCGCAAGGGAGCCAAACCTGGCCGGCGATCCTCCGCCATACTCATCAATGGGATATGTGGCACGGCGTTGGCATGAGCTTTCTCGGCGCTCTCACCGCGCTCTCGCTCTTAGGCGTGCCCTATCCGGTGAGGATGTTGCCGCTTCTGATCTTCGAGTTTGCCTGGAAGCTGCTGTGGGTGCTGGCGATCTGGCTGCCATCGTGGTTCGGCCATCGCGTCGATGCGGACAACGCCGACATCGCGTTCTCTATTATCCTGGGGGTCGCACTGGTTCCGCTCGTTCTACCCTGGGGTTATATCTGGAAGAACTACGTCACCGCGCCGGGCGATCGCTGGCGATAACGGCTAGCCGTCGGCGATCCGTGCGGCTTCAGTCTCACGCAGCAGGTCGAGTGTCGCATCGTCTTTCAGCACGCCGGCGGCTTCACTCCGCGCGTTGGCCAAACCCATGATTAGCGCGATGCTCGCCATCGTCATCGATTCGACGCCGGCATACGCGGGGCCGTAGGTCGCAAGCAGCGTGGTTGATACCGGGGGTGCGAGGATGCCCGAGAGCGAGTCGAGCGAAGAACTCGTCCCGAGAACCATACCCTGCTCTCGATCCGATGCCGCGTTGCTTATGAGGGCGGTAATCCCCGTATTGGCCAGCGCCATTCCGAACGAGAACAAAAGCATGGTAAAAGCTAAAAACAAGGCATCGTGAACGAACGGCAGTGAGGCAAAGCCGCCGACCAGCGCAGCTAGTCCGACGTTCGACATCCAGCGATCGCCTAGACGTGCCGAGATCCTTCCGACGACCACCACGTTCATCAGCACGTTGAAGATTGCGAAGATCGAGAAGAAATAATCGGTTTGCGTCAGCGTATAGCCAAGTTGTCGCTGGAAGTAGAGCGAAAAAACCGCAAACCAGCCGTACAGCGCTAAGGCGATGGCGAGTTTCTGCCACAACAATCGCGATAGTCGCGGCTTGCGAAAACTCTCGAATAGTGCCCGAATTGAGAGACGAGGCTCGTCTTCGCGGTGCGTGTGCGATTCGGGCAGCATGACGATCGTGATGATTAGGGTTGCAAATTGCAGGCCGGCGGCGACCAAGAACGGGGTCGCGAATCCGAATCGCGCGTAGAGCAAACCGCCACCAAGCGGCCCGAAAACCATACCGGCGGCGAACATCGCGCCGATCAAGCCAAACGCCCTCGAGCGTTCCTTTGCCTCTACCAAAT
>DATAPM010000254.1:0-3581 GCA_036265225.1 Vulcanimicrobiaceae bacterium | reverse complement strand
CCGGCCATATACCCGCAAGCCGCGGCAACGAAGAAGCCGGCGATGACGATATAAATTAGTGCCGCAAAGGTCATGACGGCCGAAAGCGGCGCCAGCGGGCCCGAAGAGAGAAAGTTCCACAGCAGCACGGCGAGCGGAATCAACGTCAGGGCACTGATCGCGCCGACGATGGCAATCGGAAGATCGCGCTCGGTACGCGGCAACTCTTCGGCCGCCGCCCGGCGCCGAGCCGCGGCGAGCGCAGACGTCACGCCGGCTACGACCGGACGCATCAGCCGTCCCAGCGCCCAAATCGCGGCTACGCCGATTGCACCGGCGCCGATGAAGCGCACTTGATGCGACCAGACCGCGGTCGCCACATCGGCCGGGGCGCCGGGCGCCGGATGGAGGGCGGTAAGGATTGGGGTCGCGACGCCCCACGCAATCGCGAGTCCGGCGAGAATCGCCGTGCCGACCGTGAGTCCAATGAGCTGCCCGGCACCGACGAGCGCCAGCGAGAACGAAAATCCCATGCCCGTGGTAACGTTTCCGGCGCGAAAATACCCGGCGATCGCCCCGGCGAAGAGACGCGTTGCCACGATGACGGCAAATCCCGCCGAGGCAAGACTCCCGGCCACGAGCGCGAGTAGACCGGCGCGATTGCTCTCGACCGAGGCAGCCGCCGAGCTCCCGACTTTAAGAACCTCGGCGGCGGCGACACCCTCAGGGTAGGGAAGGTCCGACTGCGTTACCAGCGCGCGCCGAAGAGGAACGCTGTACATTACGCCGAGGATTCCGCCGACCGCGCAAATTCCGAAAGACTGCGCGAACGGAAAGCCGCTCCACCAGCCGATCATCACCAAGCCCGGCAGCACGAAAATCACCGACGAAAGTGTTCCCGCCGCCGACGCGAGCGTCTGGACGATATTGTTCTCGTAGATGGTCGCGTTGCGCAGCATCCGCAGCACGGCCATAGAGATCACCGCGGCCGGAATCGACGAGGCGAAGGTGAGCCCCACCTTCAGTCCGAGGTAGACGTTGGCAGCCGTAAAGACGAGCGTAATCGCCGCGCCGAGAAGAAATCCGCGCAGGGTCAGCTCGGCACGCCGCTCCATCGGCCTCTCTTGCGCCCCAGCGCGCGCGGGAGCCTTCAGAGCAGGACAAAGCCCGCGACGTAAACGCCGCGGGCTTTGATGTATCTCCGGTCACTTTCGCCTGTTTGAAGCCCTTGCAGACCTCCCACCGACGTCTCGATCCGGGTCTTCGAACGGTTCACTCGGATGCCGCTTACGCGACAGATCGTCTACGTGCTCCGATCGCGGCTCGATACGTTCCGCGCCTCGTCATTGGACGAAGTGACAGCATGCTATCAAAGCCAATCAAGGCTTTCAAGGCGTTTGCAACCGAGTCCACAAGACCTCCACAAGAAATTGTGGTTACCCACAATTTATCGACCGTTAGGGCCGCATCGTCGTCATCGGCGACGTCATAGCCGACGGCATGGCCGAGGGCATTGCGGGCGTCGTCGGTGCCGTCATCGGCGGCGCGGCCGGAGCCATGGGCGTCGCCATCGGCGCCATCGACTCCATTGGCGAGGCGGTAGGCACTGGCTGTGCGGAAGCGACGAGCGTGGCCGCGCCCGCGATGAAGCTTCCGGCCAGAACGATGCCGAGGAACCATCGATTCACGGAGATCCTCCTTACGCTAGCGGGTGATGAATCGTAGCGGGCTCCTACCCACTTAGCGCTAGGTTCTAACGGCGACGCCGCCCGTGGCTAGGCGGCTCGGCCTTCAGAAAGCGCCGGCGGCCGGCGCAAACGAACGAAAGGGCGGCGGGTATTAACAAAGGGGAGAAGCGGCGCCTGGGCCCGCAACATTCCCTACCAGACTGATGGGCGTCATCGAATTACCGTACACCGGCAACGTGGCCGCGGAGACCGATCCGATCTTCTCGCCCGTGGAACACATCATTCCGCGTGTCGAGTGGCCGCTGCACGCTCCCTACGTGGCGGCAATTAACCGCCTCAAAGCGGAACGCAACGCCGTCATCCTCGCACATAACTATCAAGTCCCGGAAATTTTTTATACGGTCGCCGATATCGTCGGAGACTCGCTGGCGCTGGCGATTAAAGCGGCCGAGACCAAGGCCGACGTCATCGTTCTCTGCGGCGTGCACTTCATGGCCGAGACGGCGAAGCTCGTGAACCCGTCCAAGACCGTCCTCGTTCCCGATCTCAGAGCCGGCTGTTCGCTCGCCGAATCGATTACCGGCGCCGACGTGCGGCTGCTGCGCGAGCGCTTTCCCGGTACGCCGATCGTCACCTACGTCAACACGTCGGCGGAAGTGAAGGCCGAGTCCGACGTCTGCGTCACCAGCGGTAACGCTTTGCAGATCGTGGAAGCGCTGGGCGCGCCGCGCGTCGTTTTTCTTCCCGACGAATATCTCGCCAAGTATGTAGCCTCAAAAACCAACGTCGAAATCATCGCATGGAAAGGGCACTGCGAAGTCCACGAGCGTTTCACCGGCGAAGACGTACGCCGCTTCCGACGCGACGATCCCTCGCTGATCGTGCTGGCGCATCCGGAGTGTCCGCCCGAGGTTTTGGCAGAGGCCGATTACGTGGGTTCGACCCAGGGCATGTCGGAGTACGTCGGGACGCTCTCCGAACATAACGGCGAGCCGGCCAAGCATCGTGCGCGAGTGCTGATGATGACGGAGTGCTCGATGGCCGATAACGTTTCGGGCCGCTATCCGAACGTCGAATTCGTTCGGCCCTGCAATCTCTGCCCGCACATGAAGCGCAACACGCTGCCCAAAATCCTCCACTCGCTGGAAGCGATGGAGTACGAGGTTACGGTTCCTCCAGAGATAGCGCAGCGAGCCCGTCGCGCCGTCGACCGTATGCTCGAGTACAGCCGCGCGCTTCGAGACTGAAAACGCCTTGCAGGTCGACCGTAGCGGCGCGCTCGTCGTCGGCGCAGGCATCGCCGGCCTAGTCGCCGCCCTCAAGCTACAACCCGCCAAAGTTACCATGCTCTGCAAGACGCGGTTGGGCATCGGCGCCGCGACCGATTGGGCGCAGGGTGGAATTGCCGCGGCCATCGGTAAGGACGACTCGCCGCGCCTGCACGCGATCGACACCCAGCGCGCCGGCGCGGGCATCAGCGACGAAAACATCGTCGAGATTCTAACGCAAGACGCGCCGGCACGCATCGAAGACCTTCTCGAGCTTGGCGCGGCATTCGACCGCACCAAGGGCGGCGAACTGGCTCTGGGACGCGAGGCAGCCCACCAGCGCAGGCGCATCGTTAAAGCGGGCGGCGATGCGACCGGTCACGAGATTCTCAAGACCTTGATACACGCGGTGCGCACGCACCCGTCGATCGCCGTCGTCGAGGAAATCACGGCCGACGATCTGATCGTCGAAGACGACCGCGTCTACGGCGTTTACGCGCACGACGCGGCCGGAAACCGCGTCGCGTTTCTCTCCGATGCCGTCGTTTTTGCGACGGGCGGAGTCGGCCGGCTCTACCGCTTCACGACCAATCCGATTCAAGCCACCGGGGACGGAATCGCCATGGCGGCGCGCGCCGGCGCGCTG
>DATAPM010000253.1:0-5101 GCA_036265225.1 Vulcanimicrobiaceae bacterium | reverse complement strand
ATCGTCAACTATTACACCAAGGAGGGGCTCGGGCTCGGCTACGTCGGCTTCTACTCCAGCAAGCGCGGACGCCGCAGCGTCGCCGTCAACCTCTACACCATCAATAGCCAGCTTGCCGGCGAGCGGCAGACGAACGCGTCGATTACCGAGCAGGAAAACTTCTCGCCGCATTTGCGCGGCAACGTGCAGTTCCAGTACCAGTCAAACTACGGACCCTTGGTCAGCATCCCGCCGAACGAAACCGTTACCGCCGCCATCGTTCACCAAACGACGCAGACCTCGCAGAACTACAGCATAAGCCACAGTTCGGTCGGCGGACAATCGAGCAGCGGCAGCTTCACTTTCACCGATACCCGTCAGTTCAACGAGAACTGGAATCAGACGATTACGTACGACATCAGCAACAGTAGTGCGACCTTCGGAGGCATCAACGACTTCAGCAATCAGTCCGAGTTCGACTATTTGATGCAGTACACCACGGCGGGGGCAGACTATCAGGCGGAGTTTGACAAAACGTACTCGCAAACTGCGACGGGCATCAACAAGATTCCCGAATTCGAGGTGCGTCCGAACGAATTCTTTCCGCACTTCGTCATTCCCTTATCCTCGCAATTGACGGTCGGCGAGTATAGCGAGCCCGCCGGCGACGGAGAACCGCAGAGCCTCGCGACCTGGCGCGGCGACGCCAACGTCGTCGCCGGACCATTAGAAGCCAAGGTACTCGGCAGCGATTTCCAAGGCACCGTGACGGTCGATCAATATGCGTACGGCACGGGCGACCTCAAAGCTGCGATCGAGCAAGATTTGAGCTTGACGACGCCGATCGGCAGACACGTGGTCAACACGCTCACGTACAACGAGTCGAACTACAACGGTCCCGCGTTGGTTCCGTTCCAATATCTCGATCAACAGCCGACGGAAAACACCAAAAACGCGCAAGATCTAATACGTCTCTTCAACGACGACGTCTATGCGCTCTCGGTCGGATGGGCAACGAACTTTGACGGCATCGCACAACCCGTCAGTTACCAGTTCTCGATGAAACCATCGACGCGATCGCTCTTACTCCTCAGCGGGTCGTTCATTCCCGGCCCGGGTCAAGGTTTCGAAACGACAAACCTCCAGCTCTCTACGCCGTTCGGCCGCGACGCGTCGTTGCAGTTCGTCACCAACATCAACTGGAAGGGTTCCACTACGTCGGGCGCAGGCACTGGCGAGTTCTTCGCCGACAAAATTATCTATTACACCCGAACGATCGGCAACTGCTATCAGTTGATGGTGCTCTACAACGAGTCGCAGCAAGCCGTCAACGTCGGGCTCAATCTATTGGCTTTCCCGAGCCAAACCGCGGTCTTTAACCTCGCCGCTCCGCAACCGGTCGTACCGAGCACCTTTAACTTCTAGCGTATCGACTTGCGGTTTGCGAGGACGCCGAGCCCGCTCGGTCGCGCAAGTGCAGTACGGCTAGTTAGTTACGGTTCGTCGCACGGCGGATGGCCACACGAACAAAAGTCCGACTCGAGGGATTGGTCCGAGGCGTTGTTGCAGAAGCTGCTGCAATAGGCTTCTCCGCCTTCCACCGGTCCGACGACCGAGCAGTTACAGGGATCGTAACTGCACTCGACGGGCGTTTCGTGCATCACTTCCCGCAGGGCTTCACGACGGAAGGATTGTTGGAGATCTCGACGCTGACGATCTCGGCCGCCGGATCGTTGACCGTGGTGAATGCGTAATAGGTGTTGTCGAAAGGCTCGGTCATGCAGATCCTCGGCGACACGAACTGTGGATCGACTGGACCGCCCGGGCCCAGCGAATCGAAGAAGGAGAACTGGCCACCGGGGCTGGCCTGTGTGGTGAAGGCGTTGAAGGTCCAAACGTTCGAGATCGGTGTCGGCGAAGGCCCCGGTGAGGCGATGCCTTGGAAGACCGCCTTGGAGACGATCAGCGAGAACTCGTTGCCGCCGCCATTGCTGTTTGGATTGAAGGTAAAGGTATTGGGCGTCGTGCCGAGGGGAAGCCACGCCGGCGGAATGTGCGGGTTTTGGTTCCTTAGAAACTGCACCGGCTCGGCATACGCGCCGGCGCCGCGACCTAACGCGATCAGTGCAAACGAATAACCCGCCCAATTGGTTTGCAACGTGTCGGTCGATGGCGTTATTCCCGTGCCGTCGGTATTGAACACGACCATATATTGATAGTTTTGGAAGTTGAACGTTGCCGTCGTGTCAAAGTGTATCGCGAGAAAGCCTGGAGGAGCGCCGCCCGCTCCCAAGCCTGGAGGGTTTGGCGTGACTTGACGCCCGCACGCCACGACGATGAACGCCGTTACTAGTACGATTATAAAGCCGAAACTCGATTTGCGAATCATGCTCTCCTCGATGCCCGTGCGCGACGCAGGTATCGCAGCGGGCTCAGCCGTCGCATTAGCGGCGGCGTTCCCAAAGGTCGGTGCCGCGTGGCTCGTGCCATTCGGGGCTGCTGCGCTTTTCTGGTTGTGGCAGGGGGCCTCCTGGAAGTACGCAGCGCTCCTCGGATGGATCGCCGGCATTGTTTTCTTTACGCTGGACTTCGCTTGGGTAGGCCATACGGTAGGACATTACATCGGTATCTTTGGACCTTTCTTAGCGTTGGGGCCGGCGCTGATCGAAGCTCCCTTCTTTGCATTGGCTGGCGCGCTTGCAGCGGTGGCATACGCTCGCATGCATCCCAGCGTCGCACCCCTTGGCGCGGCGGCCGCATTTACGGTCTGCGAGTGGTTGCGCTCGATCGGCGCGCTCGCCGCACCCTTCGATCAGTTGGGTTATACGCAGGCCGAATCGCCACTGCGCGCGGTAGCCGCCTATGCCGGCACCTATGGCGTGACCTTTGTTCTCTGCGCGTTCGGCGCATATCTCGCCGATGCGCTGCGGCGCCGCACCTTCGTCCCGCTCGTCGTTGCGATCGCGGGCTTGGGACTCGCGAGCGGTGCGGCGTGGTACGCGTGGCCGGCTCGAGCGCTGCCGCCCCCGACGATTCGCGTCGCGGCCATCCAAGGCAACATCGCGCAATCGTTCAAATGGAGCTCGCTCAACGTTGCGGTGAAGCGTTATACCTCGATGACGAAAGCCGCGAGCGCCGGGCATCCGCGGCTCATCGTTTGGCCGGAAACGGTGATCACGACGCAGCTCGACATGTCGCCGTCGCTGCTCGGACGTTTCCGGGGCCTGGCGCGCTCCACCAATGCGACGATCGTTGCCGGGAGCCTGTCGGGCGGTCCCGCCGCGCTCTACAACTCGCTGTTCGTATTCGCGCCCGACGGCACGTTCGCAATCTATAATAAGCGCCAGCTCGTACCGTTCGCCGAATGGTTTCCCGGGCGCGCCTTTCTGTCATGGCTGCCCTACATTGGTGCGCTCAACGGCGGGCTGACGCCGGGGCAGCTCGACGGCGTCTACAAAGCGGGCCCACTGACGATTGCGCCTCTCATCTGCTGGGAATCGGCCTTTGCCGATCTGGCTTACGCGCAAGTTCGGAAAGGCGCGGACCTTTTAGTAATCAGCACCGACGACGCCTGGTTCGGAAAGACCTCCGGGCCGTACATGCACGCGCAGATCGCGCAGTTGCGCGCCATCGAGAGCGGCGCATACGTCGTTCGTGCGGCGGCCACGGGCATCAGCGGCGTGATCGCTCCCGACGGCTCGTGGCAAGCCCGCAGCGCGCTTGACCGGCGCACGATCGTTTCCGGGCGCGTCGGGCCGCGGGTTCCTACCTTTTTCTCCAAGATTGGCCCTACGGCCGTCGCCGCGGCGCTCATCGCCCTCTACGCGTTCTTCTTTCTGACCGCGAGCAAAACGCGGCAAATCATCCGGCGCCGTGCGTAACCGGCGCCTCTGGAAGCGCATCGGCATCGGCGCCGCGGTGTTAGCCGGGATATACGTTATCGTAGAAATTCTTTTGGCCGGCGGAGGCGCCCCGCCCTCGCCGCCGAGCCAGATTCCGATCGACTTGCGCGGCGGCCACGTAATGAACAATCACATCGCGACGAAGTCGTGGACCTTCGATTACGACCACGCGCGACTCGCGTCGGACGGAATGAGCGGCACGGTCGACGGCGTGCGGAACGGCATCGTCTTTCGCAAGGGCAAGCCGTATCTGCGCGTGTCGGCGCAGCACGTCAAACTGAACGTTCAAACGCTCGACTTTACCGCGGTGGGAAAGGTGCACATCGAAAGGATCGATGACCCGCAACACCGATCCTTCGACACCGATCTCGTGACTTGGACCAACGATGCAAAGATGCTCCGAATGGACCATCCCAGTTACATCCATACGGGCGGGCAGACGCTGCGCATCGACGGGATATCCGTCAACTTCGACGACGAAACGATCCACTTGGGGAAAGTTAGCGGAAGGGTCGACGTGCACCGCTGACGGCAGCGTCTCAGCCCTTTTCGTTGAGCTTTTTCTTCGCCTCGGCGATCAGTTTCTTGACCTTCTGACCGCCCTTATGACCGATCTCTTCGTAAAAATCCGAACCGTACTTTTCCTTGACGACTTTGCCGCCTTTTTGGCCGATGGATTCGTAGAATTCGACGCCATGGCGATCGCGGGTCGCCTTTCCGCCTTTGCGCCCGATGTCTTCGTAAAAGGTCGAGCCGTAGCGGTCGCGTACTGTATCGCCGCCTTTTTTGCCCGCCTCGCGCACAGACATCTCGCGCTTGGTTTGTTCCGGTTTGTCAGCCATCGGCCGCGTTATGCCCGGCGTGCCGACTTACGATGCCGTCGCCTTGCGCTTCGGTCGCTGTCCGCCTTTTTGGCCGATGACTTCGTAGAACGAAGGACCGTACTTGCTCTTCGTCGCTTCTCCGCCTTTGCGACCGATCTCTTCGTAGAATTCCGAGCCGTACTTCGCTTTGACGCGCTCTCCGCCGCGGCGACCCGCTTCGCGAACGCTCATCCCGCCGGCTTGTCCTGACTCCTGTGCCATGTTAAGTAATACTCTCCTTAGACGTCTTGAGTGCCGATAGTGGTCTATTCCCATACAAGCGCTCGGTAAACTCAGGATTTGCTGAGAATGAGCGTGGGCAGGGTTACGTGAGCGCCTCGTAGACGGCGCGCGTCC
>DATAPM010000252.1:0-3068 GCA_036265225.1 Vulcanimicrobiaceae bacterium | reverse complement strand
AGCGCCTCGCGCGCGTCAAGCCGACGCAGCACGGCGCGGCCTCCGCGTGAGGCAAGCTCCGCCATCACGCGTTCGACCAGCGCATGCGCCCCGACCAGCGAATGGAAGAACGACGGCGAAGCGGCTTCGAAGAGCAGTCGCTCGGACGCAGCGCGCGCGAGCGGCGACAGCTCCGAATCGGTGAGCGCGATGACCGCAATCCCTTGCGTGACTGCGCGCTGGACGGCTTCGACGGTCTGGCGCGAATACGGCGAGAGTCCGATGGCGACGATCACCGCACGACGGGGCAGTCCCGCGATCGACTCGATCAGCGTTCCGTAAGCGTCTACCAGCAGCACGCCGCGGCCGACGAGCATCGAGTGGAGATAGTGCGCATGCAACGCGACGCTGCGACAACTGCGGAAACCGAGAAATCCGGTCAGGGGCGACTTGAGGAGGCGCGTCGCAACGCGCGCGAAGCGCTCGGGCTCGTTCAGTGCGCCGAGCGCCTCGACGTTCCGAGTCTGCAACTGCGCGAGACCCGAACCGGTTGCACGGGCACGGCCGGAGGGCGATTGCATCCGTCGCGCGGACCGCAAAGTCGGCGCGTCCCCACGCCGCATGTTCGCGAAAGTCGTTTTGGAGCGCAGGGAAATTGTCGTAGCCCAAGGCCTGCGCGAGACGCGACATCGTCGGCGGCACCACCGCGGCGCGCCGCGCCTGCTCGCGCATCGACAGGAAGCACACCTCGGCGGGATGGTCGCTTACCCACTGCGCCGCGCGCTGCAGCGTGCGCGGCAGCGTTTCGAACTCTTCATGGATCCGGACGAGCGGGGCGTTGCTCAAGGGGATGGCAAACAGTGAACTGTTACGAACGATACGAAATTGCCGAACGCGTGTCAAATGTAACGAAACGATCCTCGAGGCGTGCCCCGCGACCTGCGTCGAATGCGAGCAGGGCGGCGCGCTCTCCGGCGCGCTTTGACAACGGGATACCGATCCGCCGAGAATGCCTGCGGCCACGAATCCGGGAAGGAGCGGAGATGGCGGTAAACACCCCGAACTTGTCGCGACGGCGTGCGAGTCGCCGCGCACTGTTGCAAGGAATCACCGCGCTCGCCGCTTCAGGCTGGCTTCCCCGTTCGATGGCGCAATCCGCGGCCGCGATCGCGCCGAAGACCTTCACGGCGGCATCACTCGCCTACACCGGCTATACATTCGACGATCCGCGCGTTGCCAACGCCATGCTGAGCGCGCTCAACGCGAGCGTCGGCGCAGGCAAACTCGGCAAACTCGCGGCGCTGGCGGCGCGAACGCCACCGGGCCAGCTCGATGCCGCGTTGCGCGCCGCGGGACTCGAACGTACCGCCGAAGTCGTCGTCACCGCGCTCTACACCGGGACCGTCGAAGGTCCCAAGGGAACGATCGTCGTTTCATACGATCAGGCGCTCGTTTGGCAGGCGTGCGGCTGGACGAAGCCCAACGCTTTCTGCGGCGGTCCGACCAACTATTGGGCCAACCCACCGGCGACCGCGACATGACGGATGTTTTGAACGCCGACGTCGTGATCGTCGGTTCCGGCGTCGCCGGCGCGCTCACCGGCTATTCGCTTGCGCGTACCGGTGCGCGCGTTTTGATTCTCGAAGCGGGACCGCGTGTCGATCGCGCGAAAGCGCTCGCGCATTTCCGCGCATCGGCGACCAAGAGCCCCAATTCTCCATATCCGGCGCACCCGATGGTGCCGCAACCCGAATCGGACGATATCGGCGCCTATTACGTGCAATCGGGACCGGAGACCTTCAACACGCTGCAAGCGCGCGTCGTCGGCGGCACGACGTGGCATTGGGGCGGCCTCGCGCTACGTTATCACCCGAACGATTTCGTGCTGCGATCGAAGTACGGTGTCGGCGTCGACTGGCCGCTCCGCTACATCGACGTCGAGCCGTGGTACGTCGAAGCGGAAAATGCGCTGGGCGTGGCGGGTCCCCCCGACGAGGATTGGGGGGCGCCACGATCCGCGCCGTATCCGATGCCGATGGTGGCGCCAACGTACTCCGATCAGGTCGTCGCGCGTGCATGCGCGCAGATCGGGCTGACGATGGCGCCGTTCCCGCAGGCGCGCAACACGGTGCCGCGCGACGGGAGACCGCCCTGCTGCGGTAACGCGTCGTGCGTTCCGCTGTGCCCGATCGCCGCCAAATACGACGCGGGCGTCCATGTCGCGAAGGCCCAGGCCGCCGGTGCGCGGATCGAGCCGCTCGCCGTCGCGCATGAAGTTGTCGTGGGTCTCGACGGACGCATCTCCGCGATTCGCTTCATGCGCCCTGACCGCAGCGTCAGCGAGGCGCGCGGCAAGGTCTTCGTCATCGCTGCCCATGCGATCGAGACGCCCAAACTGTTGCTGATGTCGCGGGCAACCACGTATCCGTCCGGCGTCGCCAACTCGAGCGACCAGGTCGGACGCAATCTGCTGACGCAGCTCGACGCCGGCATGATGGGGCTCGCAAGGGATCCCGTTTATCCCTATCGCGGACCGGTGTCCACGGCGGGCATCAAGGATTTGCGCGACGGTCCCTTCCGCGGTCAATTCGGTGCGTCGGGCTCATCGCCGTCGAACGAGGGATGGCATCGCGCCGTGGGTCCGATGCGCGCCGCGCAGTCTTTGGCGATGAAAGGCTTGCGCGGCGTCGCGCTCGGCAAAGCGGTCAGCGACCATCTTTCGCGCGAAGTCGCGATCGGACCGTCCGTCGAAGTGTTGCCCGATCCGAACAATCGCGTGACGCTCGCACTCGACCAGCGCGATCCGTTGGGCTTGCCGCGACCGCGCATTGCGTTCAAGTTCGCGAGCTACGAGCTCGAGGGCATGAAGATCGGCATGACGCATATGGAAGCGCTGATGACCGCGCTCGGTGCGACCGATGTGCGTCGTCTCGGTCCCGTTACCGACGGCGCGGTGATGGGCGGCACCTGCCGGATGGGCGACGATCCGAAGACGTCCGTGGTCGACCGCGATCTGCGCGCCCACGACCATCCTAACCTCTTCATCGTCGGATCGGCGGCGTTTCCAACGATCACGTCGTCGCCGCCGA
>DATAPM010000251.1:0-3787 GCA_036265225.1 Vulcanimicrobiaceae bacterium | reverse complement strand
CGAGCCCCCTCATCTCCACAAAAATCGGGCATGGCGCACACGCCTGAGTGCCAATCTTCCTTTGATAGAACTCTGATGGTCTTCTCCGGCCTTTTTGTTATGTTCGCAGTATGGACCAGGCTACTCACGGGACAAGCCCCTTTGTCCGGAGGGCGATGGCGGCGTTGCGCATCTACGTCGGACTACTCTGGCTCGCATACGGCACATCGAAGTTCGAGCCGAATTGGGTCGGCGGCAAGCTTGAGTTTTTGCAGGCTGTCAGGTCCTGTTTGCCGGCTACCGCTCAGCCATTTCGTGGATTTCTTGAACAGGTTGTGATCCCAAACCAGGCGCTCTTTGGAACGCTGATTGCCTTCGGCGAAACGCTCGTCGGAGTCGCTCTGGTGTTTGGATTCGTCGCGAAAGTTGGGGCCGCGGGCGGGATGTTTCTCTCGCTCAACTACTTTTTTGCCACTGGCGGTTACGCGTCCCGATTCGGCCTTATGACGCTAGAGCTGCTCCTTTTCGTCGTCTGCCTCTTTTTGCTGGCCACGCCGTCGAACCAGGCCTTCGCGCTCGACGTCTTGATCGGTCGGCAGCTGAACCGGCGCGTTGCGGTTCGAACGGATCGGCCATAGCTCGCTGACCCGAGTCTGACTCGACCGTGGCGGATGGTCTGCTTTTTAGAAAAAAGACTTGCCCTTGCCTCGCGCCAATGGCCACACGCAAAACCTGCAAACATTGATTCTCGGGAGGCAACGGGCTTATGGCAGTCACGGGCATTGGGGGTTTTTTCTTCCGGGCGCGCGATCCGGAGGCGCTGGCGGCGTGGTACCGCACCCATTTCGGCATCACCGATCCCAGCGAAGCAGTCTGGCAGCAGCAGGCCGGGCCTACGGTGTTCATGCCATTCCCCGCCGATACGGACCATTTCGCCGCAGATAAGCAGTGCATGATTAACTTGAGAGTGGATGATCTCGATACGCTGCTTACCGATTTACGCCGCGCGGGCATAGAGGTGCTGACCGATCCGAGTTGGGACACGCCGGAAACCGGCCGCTTTGCGCGGGTCCATGACCCGGAGAACAACGCGATCGAGCTCTGGGAGCCTCCACTGGATTAACGTGATCTCCTATAATGAAGTTGCGGGACGAATGCCGAGCGTGTTGGGGCGCTGAGCGATGGCGTTTTTGCTTTCGCAATGACGCTGCTCGTGCAGCTCAACTACGTCGTCGCACCGCGCATCGGATTCTTGCGACGCATTTAGCGCCGTGTTCGTCGACGTACTCGTGAAGCCGGGCTCGAAGCATCCGGGGATTTCAAAGGAGAACGGAGAGATCGTGGTTCGCGTGCGCGAGCCGGCGATCGAAGGCGCGGCCAATGAGGCGTGCGCTCGTGCCCTGGCCGCTGAGTTCGCCGTCGCGCGCAGCGCCGTCGAGCTGGTGCGAGGAGCGCGTGCGCGACGCAAACGCTTTGCCGTACGCTTGCCGAGCGAGCCGGAGGCATTTGCGGCGGTGCGCCGTAAGAAACCGGCGCCATGATTACCGGAATGCACGTTATTCTCTACAGCCGCCACGCCGACAAAGTGCGCGAGTTTCTCGGCGACGTGCTCGAGTTACCCTCGGTTGATGCCGGCGGCGGCTGGCCCATCTTTGCCGCTCCGCCTACCGAACTCGCCGTGCATCCTAGCGAAGACGAGCCGGAAGAAGAGTTCTACTTGATGTGCGACGACATTAAAGCCACCGTCGTCGCGCTGGCCGATCGAGGCATCGAGACCGACGGCGGCATCGCCGATCGCGGTTGGGGACTCTTGACGACGATCGTGCTGCCCGGCGGCGAGCGCCTGGGACTCTACGAACCTCGCCACCCGTCGCCGCTCAACCGGCGTCCGCGTTCAAACGGAGCGAGTTCGTGAGCGGCGTACGCGTGCTTGTCGGTACGCGTAAGGGCGCCTTCGTCATCGAGTCCGACGGCAAGCGCGAGGATTGGAAGATCTTCGGCCCGTTTTTCGGCGGCTGGGAGATCTATCACGTCAAAGGGTCGCCGGCCGATCCCAATCGGTTGTACGCGTCGCAGTCGTCGAGTTGGTTCGGACAGATCGTGCAGCGTTCGGACGACGGCGGAAAGACGTGGGAGCCGGTAGGCAATCGTTTCGTCTACGACGGCGAGCCGGGCACGCACCGCTGGTATGACGGCACGCCGCATCCGTGGGAGTTCGCGCGCGTCTGGCACTTTGAGCCATCGCACGCGGACCCCGATCTCGTTTATGCCGGGGTGGAAGATGCCGCGCTTTTCCGTTCGACCGACGGCGGGAACAATTGGGAAGAACTCTCGGGTCTGCGCCGTCATCCGTCGGCGGGCGGCTGGCAGCCGGGCGCGGGCGGCATGTGTCTTCATACCATTATCGTCGATCCGCGCGACCCCAATCGCATCTTTACCGCG
Organism: Vulcanimicrobiaceae bacterium; assembly: GCA_036265225.1. Lineage (GTDB taxonomy): Bacteria > Vulcanimicrobiota > Vulcanimicrobiia > Vulcanimicrobiales > Vulcanimicrobiaceae > Cybelea. The sequence goes on along the minus strand of DATAPM010000251.1, from coordinate 1,366 downwards.
ATCTCCGCCGCCGGTGCGTTTCGCAGCGACGACGCCGGCGTGACGTGGCGTCCGATCAATCGCGGACTGCGCTCCGAGGGAATTCCGGAGCCTCAGGCCGAGGTCGGGCATTGCGTGCATCGCCTGGCCATGCATCCGGCGCATCCCGAGGTGCTCTTCATGCAGAAGCATTGGGACGTCATGCGAACCGACGACGCGGGCGATTCGTGGCGCGAAGTCAGCGGCAACCTGCCCACGGACTTCGGCTTCGCTATCGACGTGCACGCACACGAGCCTCAAACGATCTACGTCGTGCCGATCAAGAGCGATTCGGAACACTATCCCCTCGACGGCCGCCTGCGTGTCTATCGTAGCCGTAGCGGCGGCGACGAGTGGCAGGCGCTGACCAACGGCCTTCCGCAGGAGAACTGCTACGTCAACGTGTTGCGCGACGCGATGGCCGTAGACTCGCTCGATTCGTGCGGCATTTACTTCGGAACGACCGGCGGCCAAGTTTATGCGTCGCCCGATGCCGGTGAAAGCTGGAAGCCGATCGCGCGCGATCTGCCTGCCGTGCTCTCGGTCGAAGTTCAGACGTTGGCGTGATCCGCGTGGTTTTGCCGGCACATCTGCGCGCGCTGGCACGGGTCGAAGGCGAAGTCCACCTCGACGTCAACGGCAACGTAACGCAGCAGACGCTGCTCGACGAGCTCGAGTCGCGCTTTCCAGTCTTGCGCGGAACCATTCGCGACCAAGTGACGCACCGCCGCCGGGCCTACGTTCGGTTTTTCGCCTGCGAATGCGATCTATCGCACGAGTCGCCCGACGAACCGTTGCCGCAGGCGGTCACCAGCGGCGCGGAACCATTTCTCGTGGTCGGCGCCATGGCGGGAGGCTAGGGGACACAATGCCACGTCTACTTTTTATCGGTTTGATCTTGGCCATTGCCGCAATCGCCGCGCCGGCGATCGCGAGCGCGGCGCCTCCGTCGATGGAGGATGTGCTGCGGGCGACGTACGCGGTACGCGATTTAACCGGCGTTGCTTTGGCGCCCGACGGCACGTCGGTGGCCTGGCAGGAGCGCTTTCACGACCCGCAGCAACTGCTGCACTCACCGCGCTACGATGCGGTCTACGTGAAGCGCGTTGATGGCGGCAAGATCGTCCGCCTTACGGCCGGGATGACGGCCGCGTATTATGACGAGGAAGATCCCGAGTTCGCTCCCGATGGCAAGTCGATCGCGTTTCTCTCCGACGCGCGATCGAACGGGCAGCAGCAGCTCTTCGTCGCACCGGCAAGCGGCTCGCCCGTGCGGCGCATCGGCCGGCTCGACGGCAACGTCCAAGATCTTTCGTGGTCGCCGGACGGGCGGACGATCGCGCTGCTG
>DATAPM010000250.1:0-5281 GCA_036265225.1 Vulcanimicrobiaceae bacterium | reverse complement strand
TGGGGAGTAGTTTCGGGGATTCGCGGGGTCGCAACGTTGGCAGGAACCGTCATCGGTTTTGCGATCGCCGGCCTCGCGCCGAGCCCTCAAATAACCTATTTGGTCGCGGCGGGCGTGATGGGCATCGGTGCCATTTCGCTGCTTGGCGTTCGGGAAGGCGAATACGGCGCCGAAGAAGAGCAGGCGCACGTGCGCGACTGGCACGACTTCATCATCGTGTTCGTCGGGCGCGCGCTGGTGTTTTTCGGACTGACCCTGCTGCAGACGTTCGTCCTCTACTATTTCAGAGACGTTATACGCTTGACCAATCCGTCGGCCGGAACGGCCCTCTATGCCATCGCGACGGTGATCGGGGCTGTGGCATCGAGCGTCGTCTTGGGCATTCTTTCGGATCGCGCACCGCGCAAGATCGTTACGGCCCTCTCCGGCGGGTGCCTGACCGTCGCGACGGTTGGTTTCGCCGTCGCGCCGGAGCTTCGCTGGATACTGCCTTTCGCCGTGCTCTTCGGAATCGGATTCGGCGGCATCATATCGAGCGGATGGGCGATGGCGATGGATGCGGTCCCCAAACTGCACAACGTCGGCCGCGATCTAGGAATCTGGGGCGTGGCGACGAGCGTACCGGCCGTGATCGCGCCGTTGGTGGGAGGCTGGCTGATCGTTCTCTTCAACGGCGAGCGCGCCGGCTACCAAGCCGCTTTTGGTTTCGCGGCATTTATGTTTGCACTCGCATCGCTGGTGGTTCTGCGAGTCGGACGCCATCCGCTCTCCTCGATGTGGGCCGTTCCCTTGCGGGCCGCCGCCGTCATCGCCAACTATAGCTGGGATCACCTCGCCTACCGCGTGCGCCATTGGGGAAGGGTTCCGAGGAGCCGCGGCCCGACGCTGATCGTTGCCAATCACCAGCATGACTTTGAATCGCCGGCGATCGTCAGCACGACGACGGTCGAAAGCGGCTCGTGGCGCCATCCGGTCTTTACCGCCAGCTCGCGCCGCATGTACGAACCCGGCTTCTTGGCGACGCGCATTCCCTGGTTAAGCTTTTTACTGCGGCGCGTCAATGCCGGGGAGCTCTTCGTCTCGTTGGGAATGTTGCCGATCGAGAACGAGCTGGGGTCGCGCGAGCTTAACGCCTTTGCCTGGACGGTCGCGCGCCGCCACGGATCGCTGCCTCTCACGGAAATATTCGAAGAAAGCGTGGCCTCGCGTTTCCCTCCGGGAACCAAGAGTTCCGATCTCGGGAGACGGAAGTTCTTCGCCGAGGCACACCGCGTCGTTAAGGTTTCGACGGTGCGCGAGCCCTACCGTCGCGAAATTCTCGAGGAAACGAGGGCGAGCGTCGAGCTCGATCTGGCGCGCATGGAAGACGTCGTTCGGCGCGGCGGCACGTTCTATCTTACGCCTGAAGGGCATTACTCGCCCGACGGCCGGATGCTGCCGATGCGCGGAGCAGTCGAAAGACTCGCGCCGCTTGCGACGATCTACCTCGCCGGCGTTAGCTACGATCCGTTCGTCGCCAAGCGCTTCTCGATGCTCTATCAGGTGATCTGCTACGGCCCACTCGATCCGCAACGCGACGATAAAAAACTCACGACGATGGCTAAAACGCTGGCCGCGATTCGCCCCGTCGTGACCAGTCAGATGCTCGCCACGTGGCTTATGGGCCGCGACGGTGCTTTCACGGTTGACGAAGCGGTGGCCGCCGTCGAGGCGCAGCTCGCCGCGCTCCCGCCGAAGCTCTTCGTCGATCCGGAGCTGCGGCGCAATCCGCGCGCGATGGTGCGCCAGGCGTTGCCTCTGATGGCGCTGTGGAAGATTCTCGAAAGCGGCGGCGGCCGTTATCGTTTAACCCAGGTCCGCCGCCATCCGCAGTTTCCGTTCGTCGACGATATCGTCGCGCATCAAGCGCGGCTTTTCGAAGAGACGCTCGCGAATGCCGAGTACGCGATAAAGTATTTCTAGCGGCGGAGCCGTTCGAAGGCGGCGAGCCGCACGCGCAACGAGGCGGCCGGCGCCCCTTTAATGCGTCCGTCGGCGCCGATCACTCGATGCGCGGGCACGAAAAGGTCGAGTGGCGCGGCCGACATCGCCGCGGCCACGCCGCGATGCGCCAGCGGCCGGCCGACGGCGCGCGCGACGTCGGCATACGAAACGAACTGACCGAACTCGAGTGCCGCGACGGCTCGCCAAACCGCCACGCGAAATGGGGTCCCATCGAGCTCGAGCGGCAGATCGAAGCGACGCAGCCGGCGAGCAAAGTACGCGCGAACCTGAGCGGCGGCTTCTGCGAGCAGTGCGCCGCTCGGCTTGGCGCCCGGCGCCGGGCGGGAAGGGACGAAGCGGCTGCCGGTAATGGCCAAACCGTTGCCTTCTATCATCAAATCGCGACGAAAAGGCGTCGGCAAGCGGCATTCCATAGGGGGCTCCGGGCGGAACATGAAAGTCCTCGCTTACGTTATAGGGCTGGAGGTTATCGTGTACCGCGGATTTATTCGGACGCTTAATATAATTGCCATCGTTGCCCTAACGGCTTGTTCGTTGGGAAGCCGGTCGATGCTGCCGCAAAGCGCATCTCCGGCGGAACAGACCGGGTATGGCGACGTTCCCTTCGTGGGCGCAAACCCGATTCGCCGGCTCTGTGCTCCGGCGACCGAAACGCGCATGGCTTGCCTTTCGTACGTGCGCACCGACTTCCAGCCGGTGCCCCAAATGACGCCGATGCTGGGTGGCGACGCCGAAAGCTGTCCTTTCGAGGGCCAAGCGTACTGCCCCAACGATCTGCAGGATGCCTATAAACTTCCTTCGCTTACGGCGGGCAAACTCAAGGTCGTCGCCGTCGTCGATGCGTACGGCTACCACCATGCGGCCGGCGACCTCGCCGTCTATCGCAAGACGATGGGCTTGAAAGCGTGCACCACGGCGAGCAAGTGCTTGCGCATCGTCAATCAAGAAGGCCATTCGTCGCCGCTGCCGCCCGAGTCGCCGCCGAGCGACGACTGGAAAGGTGAGCAGTCTTTAGATCTCGACATGGTCTCGGCGATCTGTCCGAACTGTAAGATCGTCTTGGTTCAAACCAACAACAACGAGACCACCAACCTCTACGCCGGCGTCAGAGCCGCGTACAACGTCGGCGCCAAGTACATCGGCGCATCGTGGGGTGCTTCCGAAGACGGGGGCAACGCGATCTTCCGCCATCCGGGCGTCGTCATCGTGGCCGCGGCCGGCGACAACGGCGGCGGCACCAAGTTTGGCGGCGGCCCGATTCGGCCGTGTACCTACACGTATGTGGTGTGTGCCGGCGGCTCGCACTTGGTGCACGGAGGCAACATGCGCGGCTGGAGCGAGACGGTCTGGAACGACTGGACGTACGATCAATGCGGCAACAACGGTACGTCGCCGTGCGGCGCCACCGGAAGCGGCTGCAGCCGCACGATTTCGAAGCCTTCGTGGCAGACCGACACCGGCTGTCATATGAGGTCCGCGGCCGACGTCGCAGCAACGGCTTCGCTGCGTTCGCCGCTTGCCGTCTATAACTCTGAAGAAGGCGGCGGCTGCCCCTCGAACTGCTGGTATGCTTTTGGAGGAACGAGCGCGTCGGCGCAAATCATCGCTGCCGTGTTTGCCCTGGCGGGCAACGCCGGTGATCAAACCGGGGCCAAGAGCATCTGGGAGCACCACACGGGCAATCTCTTCGACGTCACGAGCGGCAACAATATCAGTGCTAAGCTAGGCATAACCTGCGCCTCGAGCGTAGGGTACATCTGCACCGCACGTTTCGGCTTCGACGGTCCGACCGGCTGGGGAACTCCTAAGGGAGTCGGCGCATTCTAGGAGCGACCGGCAGATAGAAGGAGGTCCATGAATACTCGGTTCGCCGCAACCTTGGTCGCCGCGATGGCGATTGCAACGTGTATGGCCGCCGGACCCGGCGATAGCGCCGTCATCACCAACTCAGGGTCGACCAACGCGTACGGATACACCATTACGGTAACGCCGGACGGTAAAGCGACGGTCGCGATGCAGGCCAGGGGCGCCGCTCCGAGTGCTGCTAAGCCGTTCACCGTCCCCAGCCCAACGATAACGAAGTTTTTCGACGATCTCGCGGCGGCGCGCAAAGCGAACATCGCCGGCGTTCCGTGCATGAAGAGCGTCTCGTTCGGGAGCACGACGCACGTCGCATGGCAGGGCTGGCAGTCGCCGGATCTTGATTGTCCACTCAAAGACGACCTGGGCACCGCACTCGTCAACGATGTCGAGGCGATTCGCAAGGCCTCGGGAATTTCGGCGACGCCGCTAGTGCATTAGCGCGCCAGTTCGGCGCGCGCGGCGGGCGTCAGATCGACGCTGCCGCGCGGTGGCGTGACGCTGAGATTTCCGACCTCCAAATGACGCTGGTCCGCGAGGCGCCGTACGATCGCTTCGATTTGAGATACCATGGCTCGACGTAACGCCGCGCGCTCGCGTGCGATGTTCGCGATCTGCGCCGCGGCTTCGGCGCGCGAGCGCCGCGCGCCGTCCCCGATCCGCGCAAAGCGGTTCGCGATATCGGCCTGCGAGTCAGTAAAAGACGATGCGATCGCTGCGGCGTTGTCGCCCGCCGGATAGGCCGCCCGAAATGCGGCGATCCTAGCCGAAAGATCGGCGGTTGATCCGCGTGAGGCGGCCAGCAATACACGGCCGCGCAGCGCCAGATTCGCCGCGGCTTTGGCCCGCAGCTGTTCGGTCATTCGGGCCGTGTCGGCGGCCGCTTGGCGCTCTAAGCCGCTTCGGTACTGCGCCAGCGTTACCGCGCCGGCGGCTTGCATGCGCGAGAGCGTTGCGAGCTCTTTAGTGCTCAACGCCGCGAGCTCTGCCTCGAGCCGCGCGCGTGTGGGACGATCGAGATGAAGTTCGTTGAGGTGAAGCCGAAGGGTCAGGCGCGCGGCGGCATTTTTGCGGGCGAGATCGTAGGCGACGTCGAGCTCTTTCTCGCGCAGCTGCTGCTCTCGCGCGGCCACGGCGCGCTCCACTCGCGTGCGGCTCGCGCGAGCGTACGCCTGCGCGGCAGCGGCGCTTTCGCGCTGGAGCCGTGGAGCGTACAGGCTCATCGATTCGGCGGCGGCTCGACGCGCCGCCAAAACCGCCGACAACGCGGCGTTCTCGCCGGCCCGGTCGGACGCGCCGGTTTGGGCAGCGACGAGCCGCACCTGCGCGCGGGCGGAGCCGGCGTCTTTGCGCGTCGCGGCGGCGCCTCCAGCGATACGCTGCGCAATCGAAGTCGAGAGACCCGGCGTTAGCGTCT
>DATAPM010000249.1:0-1864 GCA_036265225.1 Vulcanimicrobiaceae bacterium | reverse complement strand
CACCCGCAAAGCCATCGACCAGCGACGCGAAGCCCTCTGAGCCGGCCGCTTAAGGGCGCCGTAATCTGGCCAGCGCCGGAGCAAACTCCGGAAAGCTGACGTCGACACTGTCGGCGTCGGCGACCTCCAGCGGCCCGGCTGCGCACGCCAGTATTGCCGCCGCCATCGCGACCCGGTGGTCGCCTTCGGTCGTTACCAGGCCGCCTCGCGCTGCCGGCGCGCCGCCCGAAACTCGCAGCGTCCGCCCTACGATCGCACTCTCGATTGAGACCGCCGCAAGAAGCCGTTCGATCGCGGCCGCGCGATCCGATTCTTTGGTTCGGAGTGCCTCGATGCCGGAAATCGTCGTCGTTCCGGCGGCGAAAGCCGCCGCCACGGCGACCAGCAGCAGCTCGTCTACTGCGCGCAGCGCGAGTTCGGTGCCGACCGTCGTAGCGGCCAGCGGCCGGTGTTCGACGGCAATATCGGCCACCGGTTCGCCGCACGACTCGCGCTCGTTGCGCAGCTCGATCGCCGCTCCCATAGCGCGTAGGACGTCGATGAGACCCGTCCTCGTCGAGTTAACCCCGACGTCGCGAATGAGAATCGCGCTACCCGGTGTGACCGCCGCAGCGGTGATAAAGAAGGCCGCCGCCGAGAAATCACCGGCCACCGCTATCGGTCCCGGCCGGAGCGTGCCGCCGTTGAGGGTAACCGAACGCTGGTCCCACTCGATGTCGGCGCCCAGGTAGCGCAAGAGGCGCTCGGTGTGATCGCGCGAGCCGCGATCGCCGTCCACGCGTATAGCCACGCTGCCGAAGAGGCCGGCGAAGAGCAGCGCCGATTTCACTTGCGCCGATGGAGCGAGCAGAATAAAACGGCGGGTTTCGACCTGCGGCGTGCCGTGCAAAGCGAGCGGTAGGCGCCCCTGCGTGGTATCGATCTTCGCACCGAAGGCGCGCAACTGCGCCGCCACGGGCTCCATTGGGCGGCGGCGCAAGGACGTGTCGCCGTCAAAGTGCGCTTGTAAATTGGCTCCCGCGCACGCTCCCAGGAGCATCCTTGCCGTCGATCCCGAGTTCATGCACTCTAAAACGCCGCGCGGCGGATGAAGAAGCGGTCCGCAAACCAGTAGGTCGGGGCCGCTGGGGCTCGTGTGAACGCCTAGCGCCTCCAGCGCCTCCCGCGTCGCGCGCACGTCGCGTCCGGGGTTGAGATTTGCGATGCGCAGCGGCTCGGCACAGCGGGCTCCGGCAATCAGCGCCCGGTGCGAAATCGACTTGTCGCCCGGCACGGCAACGCTGCCGTGCAGCCTCCCGGGATCAAAGGTGACGACGCTTGGGGCCATCGGAGCGGATTTGGTGACAAGGAGTCCATCATCATTTCGTAGCAAGCAGCGCCGAAGCAATTTCGTAAAGGCAGGCACTGCTTTTTCAGACGAAAGGAACCGATGAATAAACAAGATTTGGTGCGCTCGGCAATCGAGCGTTTCGAGCTTTCGCGTAAGGATGCCGTCGCGATTATCGACGCGCTCTTCGAAGACATTCAATCGGCCGTGGTCATGGGCGAGCCGGTAAAGATTCCGGGTTTTGGCCAGTTCAAGGTACGCGATCGCGCCGCTCGCATGGCGCGCAATCCGGCGACCGGCGAACAGGTGAAAGTCCCCGCGAAGCGCGTCTTCAAGTTCCTGCCCGCTAAGGCGCTCAAAGAAGCCGTAATGGCCAAGCGTGGTGGGCGCGCCCCCGCGCGCAAGACGACGGCACGTAAGAGCACCGCGCGCAAGACCGCCGTACGCAAGCCCGCCGCACGCAAGAGGCGATAGCGACCCTTTCTTCCCGATCTTCTTAGGAGTAACCATGCGACGCTTTTTCGTTTCTCTGACGGC
>DATAPM010000248.1:0-27114 GCA_036265225.1 Vulcanimicrobiaceae bacterium | reverse complement strand
CCGACTAGCGACATGTCGCCGCGCAATACGTTGAAGATTTGCGGAAGCTCGTCGATGCTGAAACGCCGCAGGAAGGCGCCGATGCGCGTCTTACGCGGGTCGTCAGTTTTCGCCCAAACGGCGCCGGACTGGTTCTCGGCGTCGGCGCGCATCGAGCGGAACTTGAAGATGCGGAACGTCTTACCGCCAAGACCTACCCGTTCTTGTGAATAAAGGATGGGGAATCCGGAGTCGAGGACGACGGCGATCGCCGCGGCGATCATCACCGGAGCAAAGAGCGCGAAGGCAACGCAGCCGAACGTCAAGTCCATTAGCCGCTTGATCAGCTGCGCTCGGGGCGTGCAGGCGCGCAAGCGCGACGGGACGATGAGTACTTGGCTGCCGTCGGTCTGCAGCGAGAGCTCGTACGAGTGGCGTGAAACCTTCGGCGGAGCGAAGGCGAGCCGGATCCGGTCGGCGGCGGCAACCTCTAAGAGATGCGCGAGCAACGTTGGCGGGATCATCTCCGTCAAAATGAGCGAGTCGCATCCCCAGGCGCGCGCGTGGTTGAACCACTCGACGCGGCGTAGGTTGGGATCGCGGCTGAGATCGATCTGCTCGTCGCCCTGACCGGCCTGGTCCACGGCAATGAGGAGCGTTTCCGAGCTCTCGCCGAGTTCGAGATTGTTGGCGACCTGCTCGAGATGCTCGGCCGGCCCGACGATGCCGATACGGCGCCGGCTATGCCGCCATTGACTCTGTCGGATGTTATGAAGAAGGGCGCGCGACGATCCGACCAGGACGATGGAGAAAATCAGGGCGAAGACCAAGCCGATGCGCGAAGTCGAGATCCCAGGATAGATGGTGAAGACGATTAGCTGGGGGATGGTCCCGATCGCCAACGCTGCCACCGTATAATACAGCTCGTCCTTCATCGAAAGTGCGTAAGTGCGGCGATAGAGTCCGAGACGGTCGAAAACGAAGACCCACAGCGCGACGAAGATGACTTCGGCCAGCAGCAAGTGGCTGACGATGCGCGGCGAGTTCCAATGGTGGAACCCGATCAGGGCGCCAAGATTCGAAGCGATCACGAATAGCGCGATGTCGCTGGCGAGAAGAATGGCCACCCATTTCAGAGGATAGGTCCGCGGGGCGGTGGTGGCGGCGAGCGTGCGCGACTGTTTCGGCCGCTCGAGAATGCGCGTAGCCATGGATGTACAAATGATACGCAGCATGCTCGTCCGGACGCAGAGTCGTTAGCACCACTGAGCGTGACTCACGGGTACGGGACGCAAGACCCGGGTAACCAAAGGTCCTACTCGGTGAGCGGACTCGTCCTTATGCTCGAGCCCCTCGGCGTCGTACCATTGCTCTGCGATGTACAACATTGCGCCGCGCCGCGCCGACGCCCCATTAGACTTTCCTCGTCAGACCCCCGATAAGTCGCTCCAAAGCGATGGGGGGGATGTCGAACGCCTTTACCATGCGCTCATCAAGCGCTGGCGAATCTTCCTCGCCGTCGCCGGCGGATTCGTCGTACTCGTCACGCTCGGCACCCTTTTGGCCCCGAAATCGTATACTACGACGGTCCGGCTGCTCGCAGGGCGAGCGGACGGAGCTTCGGGCGCGTCCGATGGTAGCGGTACGGCCTTGCCGATTCTCAACGCACTCGTGCTGCAAAGCGGCGTGCAATCGGCAGAGACGCTCGCTGCTCTTGCTGGGCAGCGCGACATAGCGGCAACCGTTATCGGGCAGCTAGGCTTAAAGGCAACGCCGCAGGAGGTGCTCGGTCGAGTTAGCGTCCAGCCCGTTGCCAATACGGCGCTGCTCAACTTGAACGTGGGCTGGAGTTCCGCCGATCAATCCGCGCAGATCGCCAACGCCTTCGCCAATGCTTTCGTGGACCAAGAGCGCGACTTCGTGCGGTCGGAAGCCGTCGCGGCACTCGGATTTCTGTCGTCATCCCTCCCCGACGCGCGCGCCGACATGGCGCGCACCGCGCAGCGCTTAGCAAAGTTTCAGGCGGCTCACGGATATCTGGATGCGACCTCGCACGAGCAGAACGTGGCGTCGCGCGTCGACTCGATCGAGCAGCGGATAGATCAGCTCAAGGTCGATTCGAGCGAGGCCAACGCACTCCTCAAGAGCGTCAACGGTCAGCTCTCGCAACTTTCCGCCACGGTTAATAGCGCTCAGCAGGTCGCGCAGAATCCGGTTTCCGCCGATCTGCGCGGCAAACTCGCCGACGTTAACACGCAGCTTTCCGAAGCAGAGCAAAAATACACGCCGGCGCACCCGGCGGTGATCGCGTTGCGCCAGCAACAAAAGGCGCTGCTCGCTCAAATCGCATCACAGCCTTCGGCGATCGTGAGCCAGACGACGGTTGCCCCGAACCCGATCTATCAGAGCCTGCAGCAGCAGGCGACGACCTACCGCTCGCGGATCCAGGGCGATCAAGGCCAAGTGCACGCGCTCGAGGCCGAGCGCCGCGCCGCGCGGCCAATGATGAAGGCGCTGCCGCAGGAAGTGGTCGAGTTCTCAACGCTTCAAGAAGAGGCCAAGCGATCCGCCAACGTCTATGGCGCGCTGACCCAAAAGTACAACGACGCGCTCGTCGCCAAGACGACGGCCATCAGCGACATCCTGGTCGTGCAGCCCGCCAGCGCCGACGCTGCGGTCAAACACCCGAGCCTGCGCACCAACATCGCCATCTCGGTCGTTCTCGGCCTGCTGCTGGGACTCGCCGTGATCTACGTGCTCGACGTCCTCGAGCGCCGGCGGTCCAACAAAGATTATGCAGCGCTGCTCGGACTACCGGTGCTCGCGCGCATTCCCGCGATCGACCAGCGCAAGCAGCACATGCTGCCGTGGGTCCAGTCCATGACGGTGGAAGCCTTCCTTCATCTCTGCGTCTCGCTCCGTCTGGGGCAGAAGCGCCGGGTGCAAACACTCGCCGTTCTGAGCTCCCGCCGCGGCGAAGGCAAATCGACCGTTGCCTATCAGTTGGCCAAGGGTTTGGCGACGCTCCAGCCCGGCGTGCTGCTCATAGACGGCGATCTGCGTCAGCCGACCCTTCACGAGAAGTCCGGCTGCCCTAATAACAACGGTTTGACCGACGTGCTGAGCGGCTCGGCAGAGCTGGAAGATGCGATCCAGCGCGTGGCGCCCGGCCTGGACATACTCTCGGCCCAGCCGCATACGGCTAATCCCGTCGTGCTGCTGCAGTCTCGCCTCGAGTCGGTGCTCGAATCGGTACGGGAGACCTACAACACGATCATCGTCGACTCACCTCCGCTGGGTACGTTCTCCGACGGTCTGGTCATCGCTTCGCACGTGGACGGTTCGCTCTTCGTCGTCGCCGCCGACGAGACTGAAGAAGAAGGCGCGCGCCGTGCGGTCGGACAGCTCAGCGTGTTAGGCATCGACAACGTCTTGGGCATCGTCGTCACCAAGGACGTCGTTAGCGGAAGCGACTACAACGACTACAACGAGTATTTCCAATCGGAAAACCGCGCCCTGGCGCCGAGCGCGACATGAGCAGCGTCACGATTATCGTTCCCGCGTACAATGAAGGCGCGGCCTTCGGCGCGTCGCTGACCACGCTGGCCGATTACTTCGCGATGCATCGCGGGAACGAGTTCGAGTTTCACTATCTGATCGTCGACGACGGCAGTAGCGACGAGACCTTCGAGGCCGCGCAGCGCTTCGCGCGCTGGCGCGAGAACGTCCGGGTGCTACGGCACGAACGCAATCGCGGTCTGGGTGCGGCACTGCGCACGGCATTCGCAAAAACGGACACCGACGTGGCCGTCGTGCTCGACGCCGATCTTAGTTATTCGCCGGCGATTGCGATGGACCTCATCGAATCGCTCGAACGCGAAGGTGCGGATATCGCGCTCGCTTCGGCCTACATGCCCGGCGGTTCGGTGGTCAACGTTCCGATCGTCCGTCGCGTCTTGAGCCGCGAGGCGAACCGTCTACTTTCGCTTGCGACCAGCGGCCGATACGCGACGCTCACCTGCATGGTGCGGGCCTATCGCACCGAGGCCGCAAAAAGGCTAGAGTTTCGCAGCGACGGCATGATCGCCATCCCCGAAATGCTGCTCAACGCCCTTCGCCAAAAGCTGCGCGTCATCGAACGTCCCGCGACGCTCCAATGGAGCAAGGAGCGTGCGGCGCAAGTGCGTGGTTTCAACTTTACCCGGGCCGCGAAGCAAACGAGCTCCACCATTGGCCTGGCATTTCACCATCGGCCCGCACTCTGGCTGGCCGTGCCCGGTTTATTCCCCGGCCTCTTGCCGCTAGTGGTCGCCATTCTGTTGATCATGCGAGTCCCTCCGGCGACGCTCGCCATCGGCACGACGATAACGATCGTCGTGCAGTATACCAGTCTAGCGCTCTTCACCGGCCAACTCGTCGCGTTCTTCGGCCGGAAGTTATCCTCAAAACGCCTTAGATCCAACGGAGCTACATAACCAAATGACGATGACCTTTCTCAACACGCGGCACCGCCCGCTTCCCTCCGATCAAGACGCCACCGGCCGTACGCTGGGTGACGAGGAGATAGCGTCGGTAACGGCCGCACTGCGCGCCGGCGTGCTGACCAGCACCAAGGGTGCCACAGTTAAGGAGCTCGAGTCGCGATTTGCCGCGATGATGGGCGTTAAGTACGCATACGCATGCGCCTCGGGAACGGCGGCGATTCACTGCGCGATCGCGGCGCTCGACCTCGAGCCGGGTGATGAAGTCATTACCACGCCGATCACCGACATGGGCGCCCTTGCGCCGATCCTCTACCAGGGAGCCATCCCCGTCTTCGCCGACGTCGATGCGGCCACGTGCAACGTTACGGCGGCGACCATCGCCGAACGCGTGACCCCGCGGACTAAGGCAATCATCGCCACGCACCTCTTCGGCAATCCCTGCGAGATCGACGAGATCGTCGCGCTCGGAGACCGCATCGGCGTGCCCGTGATCGAAGACTGCGCGCAGGCATTCTTAGCCTCGTACAACGGCAACTTCGTCGGAACGATCGGGCGGATCGGGTGCTTCAGCCTTCAGCAAGGGAAACACATCACGACCGGCGAGGGCGGCATCGTCGTCACCAACGACGACCGGCTGGCGCGCCGCATGTACCTCTTCATCAATAAGGCGTGGGGATACGGCGATCCGCGTCCCGACCATTACTTCTTGGCGCTCAACTACCGAATGTCGGAGCTGTGCGGCGCCGTGGCCTGCGCGCAGCTCAAAAAACTCCCGATGGTCGTAGCGCGGCGGCGCATGCTGGCCGAGGTGCTGACCGCAACGCTTCGCGGCGTCGACGGCATCGCCACGCCGAAAGTTCTGCCCGGCGCTCAGCATAGCTACTGGAAGTACTGCATTCGCGGAACCGCAGCGCACAATCCGGACGCGGTCGTCGAAATGGCCCGCTTCCTGGGGGAGCGCGGAATTGCAAGCGCTCCACGGTACATTCAAAAGCCGGCCTTTGCCTGCGAGATATTTCAGCGGCGGCGGACTTTTGGAGCGAGTGAATATCCGTTCACGCTGGCCCAGCCTTCAGCACTGGATTACTCGGAAGAGCGTTTCCCGGGAACCTATGCGGCGCTCGAGCGCGTGCTCGTCATTCCGTGGAACGAGAAATACGACGAGAAGGACGTCGAGTATATCGCCGACGCGGTCGCTTCAGCGGCCGAGGGCGTTACTTACGATCAGGCGGCATCATGAAGAAGCTTCGTTTTGCCATCGTGGGCGCCGGCGCGATCGCCCGCGCCTACGAAGCGGCCTTCCGTGAGACCAAAGGCGCGGAGATCGTGGCCGTCTGCGACGTGCACGAACCGGCCGCCCAAGCGATGGCAGCCAGCGCCGGCTGCGCGTCCTATCGCTCGGTGCCGGCACTGCTGCACTGCGCGGAGTTCGACGCCGCCGTCGTCTGCACGCCGCCTGCAACGCACGAATCCGTTGCCTGTCAGCTGCTCGAATCCGGCAAGCACGTTCTCTGTGAGAAGCCGCTTGCAATCGAAGTCGCCAGTGCGCAGCGAATGCTCGAATCGTCGCGCGCCAGCGGGACGGTTCTGACGATGGCCTCCAAGTTTCGCTATGCCGCCGACGTGCGCAAGGCTCGCGAGCTCTTGCTGTCGGGTGAGATCGGCGAGCTCGTCTTTGCCGAGAATGCATTCACGTCGTTCGTCGACATGCGCAGCCGCTGGAACTCCAACGCCGCCGTCAGCGGTGGTGGCGTGCTCATGGACAACGGCACGCACGCCGTCGATATTTTGCGATATTTTCTGGGCACGCTGCGCGACATTCAAGTGGTCGAAGGCCGGCGGATGCAGGGACTCGCGGTTGAAGATACCGTTCGCCTTTTCGTGCACAACACCGACGGGGTAATGGGTGCGGCAGATCTTTCGTGGAGCATCGACAAAGAGCTCGACACCTATCTGCGCATCTACGGCAGCGCCGGCACGATCCTCGTCGGATGGAAGGAATCGCGCTTCCGGCGCCGCGCCGAGAGCGAGTGGCACACCTTCGGAACGGGATACAATAAGATCCAAGCCTTCCGCGATCAGCTCGAGAATTTCTGCGGAGCGATCCAGGGCACGCAACGCCTCGTGGTGACGCCGGAAGATGGATTGGCCTCGGTCGAGGTAGTTGCGGCAGCATACGCAGCGCTCTCTCAGGCTCGCTGGCAGGGGATCGCGAGTGCGGTCTCCGAGGTCGAGTTCGCTCCGCTCAGTCTACGGCGCATGGCGGCCGCATCGTAGAGGACGCGATAATAAAATGGCCGTACATCCAACCGCGATCGTCGAACCGGGGGTAGTAATCGGGCGTAACACCTCCATTTGGGATAACGCTCACGTTCGTCACTCGACTCGCATCGGTGCCAACTGCATCATCGGCGAGAAGAGCTACATTGCCTACGACGTTCGCATCGACGACTTCGTCAAGATCAACGCGTTCGTGTACGTGTGCACGGGCGTAACGATCGAGCGCGGCGTAATGATCGCCGCCGGCGTGGTCTTTACCAACGATCTTTTTCCGCGCGCTACGCCGCCGGAACTCGATCGGCTGCTCCCGTCCGACCCCAACGAGCACACGCTCCATACGCGCGTCGGGGAAGGCGCCACGATCGGCGCGCACGCAACGATTGGACCCGGGCTGAAGATCGGCCGCTTTGCCATGGTCGGGATGGGATCGGTCGTCACGCACGACGTTCCCGACTTTGCAATCGTTCGCGGCAATCCGGCGAGAATTGCCGGATACGCCTGCGCTTGCGGCCAGCCGCTCGTGCCGGCCACGGCGCGCGGCAACGATCTGCTGGTCTGCCCGGTCTGCTCGGCGGAGTACATGTTTGCCGGCTCGACCGTGGCGAGACTGGGATTGCCCCAGCACCTCCCATGAGTCGCATCGGCATCGTCGGCGGCGGGATGCTGGGCATGACGCTCGGATGGAATCTCGCCAAAGCCGGCCACAGCGTCAAGATCTTCGAAGGTGCGCCGCGATGCGGCGGCCTTGCGGGGCCTTGGGAACTCGGCGACGTCGTCTGGGACCGTCACTATCACGTGACGCTCGCCAGCGACCTCGCAGTGCTCGACCTGCTGCGCGAGTTGGACCTCGAGAGCGAACTGCGTTGGACGAGGCCGGGCACGGGCTTCTTCGTCGACGGGAAACTCTACCCGTTCTCGGGAGCGCTCGACTATCTGCGTTTTCCGGCCCTCAACCCGGTACAGAAGCTCAGACTCGGCGCGACGATCATGCATGCCTCGCGCATCACCGATTGGCAGCGGCTCGAAAAACTAACCGCGGTCGAATGGCTTACGCGCCTTTCGGGGCGCGGCACCGTGGAGCGCATCTGGCTACCGTTGCTGCGTGCGAAGCTCGGCCCATACGCCGAGCGCGCTTCGGCTGCGTTCATCTGGGCGATCATCGCCCGAATGTACGCCGCGCGCGGCGGTCCGCAACGCGAGCAGTTCGGTTATGTTTCCGGCGGGTACGACAAGACGCTGCGCCGATTCGAAGAGCGCCTTGCGGCGCGTGGAGTCGAAATTCAAACCGCGTGCCGAGTCGAACGCGTCGAAGCGGTAGAGAACGGCGTGGGCGTCTTCGCGGGATCGCAGATCGATCGCTTCGATCGCGTCGTCGTCACGCTGGCCGCTCCGTTGGCACCCCGCGTCATCCCCGGATTGACCGAATCGGAGCGCGCGCTTTGCGCGGGAGTCGAATATCAGGGAATCATCTGTGCGTCGCTGCTCTGCGACGACCCGCTCACCAGTTATTACATTACCAACATCGCCGACGCCAGCGTTCCGTATACGGCCGTGATTGAAATGACGGCGTTGATCGATCGCGGCGAGCTCGCCGGGCACTCGCTAATCTATCTTCCAAAGTACGTGGCCTCGGACGACCCGGCGTTCTTACGCGACGACTCGGCAATCGAAGAGACGTTTCTGTCGGCACTAGAACGCATGCATCCGCGCTTTCTGCGCAGCGGCGTCCGTGCGTTCCGCATCTCGCGCGTGCCGTACGTCTTTCCGATTCCGACTATCGGCTACTCCGACCGGTTGCCGCCCGTTCGCACCAGCATTCCGGGCGTCTTCATGGCGAGCAGCGCGAACATCGTCAACGGTACCCTCAACGTCAACGAGACCGTCAAGCTCGCTAATGCTCTGACCGTCGAAGTCCTTTCACAACCAGCATCCACGCCAAGTGAGGTATTAGGATCCGCCGCATGAAGGCTTCGCTATCACTCGATCTCGACAACAAATGGTCGTATCTCAAAACGCACGGCGACGATGCCTGGCAGTCGATGCCTTCGTATCTCGACGTGGTCGTGCCGACGGCTCTCGAAATGCTGGAGCGGCTGCGTCTGAGGATCACGTTCTTCATCGTGGGTCAAGATGCGGCGATGCCGCAGCACGACGAGGTATTGGGCGAGATTCCGCGCCGCGGTCACGAGGTCGGCAATCACTCGCACTACCACGAGCCGTGGATGCACAAGCGTGACGAAGACGCGATCGAAGAAGAGCTCGCCCGCGCTGAGGAAAGCATCGAACGTGCAACCGGCGTGCGTCCGAGAGGCTTTCGCGGACCCGGATTCGTGCGCTCGGCGTCGATTCTGGATACCCTGGTGCGTCGCGGCTACGAATACGACGCGTCGTCGCTGCCGACGTTCATCGGTCCGCTGGCGCGCGCGTACTATTTTCGCAGCACTAAGCTCGCGTCCGCCGATGCGGCGCAGCGAACCGACCTGTTCGGAAAATTTGCCGACGGATTCCGTCCGAACCGGCCGTACCGCATAACGACGGGCAGCGGATCGATCGCGGAGATTCCGGTGACGACCTTTCCCGTCTTCCGCGTTCCTATTCACATTAGCTACGTGCTGTACATCGCGACCGTCTCTCCCAAGGCGGCGCTTGCTTATTTCCGTGCCGCGCTGGCGGCGTGCAAGCTGACGCGCACGCAGCCTTCGATCTTGCTTCATCCACTCGATTTCATCGGTGCCGAGGATGCACCCGAGCTGGCATTCTTCCCGGCGATGCAGATGAATGGTGAAACGAAGCGGCACGTGGTCAACGAATCGCTAAGACTATTAGGAAAATCGTTCGACGTGCGGCCGCTCAGAGAGGTTCTCGCGCCGGCCGTCTGAGCGCCGGTTTCAAATAGCAGGCCAAGGGACCGAACGTGCGAATGGGCTCGGCAAGGAGCTTTATATGCACGGCCGTTTGCCGTTTGCCGGCATTCCCACATTCTTGAACGCAGGCTTAGACGGACTCGATGCAGCGATCCGTCGCCGAATCG
This sequence comes from Vulcanimicrobiaceae bacterium, assembly GCA_036265225.1. GTDB lineage: Bacteria > Vulcanimicrobiota > Vulcanimicrobiia > Vulcanimicrobiales > Vulcanimicrobiaceae > Cybelea. The sequence goes on along the minus strand of DATAPM010000248.1, from coordinate 17,340 downwards.
AACTGCATCTATCGAAGGCAACGCGGGCCGCCGGTGCGGCCGGTTGGGCTCTGGGGCTGTTCAACGAAGAGCGCGACCTTATTGCTTTCGCGACCTCGGGGCCGCAGATCGAGATCCGCAACGCATTCACGCTGTTGTGTTTGGTGCCGTTGCCGCAATCGGCCGGTCCGGTCGAGATTAAGATGACGCCGCGCGAGGTCGCTTTCGACGCGATCGGCATCTCCGTCGAGCTTGGAGAGAACGTCTCGCTGGCCGTCGTCTTCGCAAGGCCGCAGCTGGAGGACGAGACGCATTGGGATGTCGTCGACGCGGTCCAAAGTTGTGCCGGGGGACTCGCGCAAGAGATGGCCGGCCTGGCTCAAGATTGCGCCGGACCGAACCCGGCCGTGAGCGTGACGCGCGAGCCGTGCACGTTCTTTCTGCTCTCCGCTGCGCTTGAGGTAAAAATCGCTTGGAACGCCGACGATGAGGTTTCGAAGGCTCTTGCCGAGCTCGTGCGGCCCCAGGGCGACCGGCTGCCCCTCTTCCTCGAGCGCGCTATTCGCCGGTTGACTTCGGCATGGAACTTCGCGGCGATGGCGACTTGCGCACCGGGAGTTGCCTACCCGGTGCGCGGACTCTCTCTCCGGGTTGCGCCGATGATGTGGAGTGAAATTTACGCCGGCGTATTTTTGAGCGTGTACGAGGATGCCCACGACACCGGCGCGGTTGCAGCGAGCTTCGGAATCTCGTCACGCGAGATGCAAGTGCTTCACGAGCTGTTGGACGGTCGTTCCGTCGCCGAAATCGCACGCGCGTTAGGGCTAGCCGAATCGACCGTCAACGATCACATCGCGCGCATGATTGGAAAGACGCACGCTCGCAATCGAACGGAAATGATTGCTATTTTGCTGGGTTGGCCTGCCACGAAGGCCAAGCGCGCGACGAACGGCGCCGAGCCGGGCCAGGGCCAGTCCGACGGAAGTCGCTTACGGTCTCTAGGATTTTTCGTGTAGCACTTTATCACCAACGAGTGATACTTTGTTACTAACGAGAGGGCATAATTGCTCCGGTTTCAGCCCTTTTCGAGTAGGCGGCCCTGGTTTCGCCGGGACGAAGGTCTCACAAAGAATCCGGGTTGTGGGCGGTCCCGGGCCATGGCAAACTTGAGCCATGGGACTAAATGGCGTTTTAGAACGACCTGTTAATACTACTCCGGCCGCTAAGCCGCTCCGCGTCGTCATCATCGAAAAGCAAATACTCTTTGCGAAGGCGGTGGCGCAAGTGCTTTCGGCCGACCCCGACATCAAAGTGGTCGGGATCGCAGCCGAGCGGGACACCGCTCTGCTCACTAAAGACGTCGATATCGTCATCGTCGACATCGATACCGAAGAGATCGACGACGTCGTCGATCTGTTGAAGAATCGAGCGCCCGACGCTCGGATCTGCGCGCTCTCCGCGCACACGCAAGGCGAGCTGATGCAGCATTGTCTCTGTGCAGGCGCCGACGCCTACATAGTCAAGGACTCCTCGCTGCAAGAACTCGTCGCCGCGATCAAGACTCTCGGTGAAGGATCGAGCTATGTCGATCCGCGCGTTGCGGCCTCGCTGCTTCGCCGCCGCGGTCCGTCCAAGCGGTTGACTAACGAGCTCTCGCCTCGCGAGCGCGAGATCATCCGGCTTATCGCGCAGGGTCTATCCAATCGCGATATCGGGCGCCGGCTGGTCTTGTCGGAGAAAACGATCAAGAATCACGTCAGCCATATCTTTGCCAAGATCCACTGCACGGCTCGTTCGCAAGCAGCCGTGCACGCGATTAGGATCGGGCTGGCTTAGTCGAGGCTGCGGCCGCACCGGCCAGCACGCCGAATATACCGAGCCATCCCGCGGCCTGCGCTTCGAACGCGGAGCGAGTTAAAGCAGGCGTGGCGGACAAGTATCGCGCCCAAGCCACCGGGGAAAGCTCGTTTGGCAGCGCGTTGAAGTCGTGCGTCACGACCGCAGCGGCGGTCAGCGGCGGCGCGAAGTGGTGGAGAAGGACGAGTAGTACGAGCGTTATGCCGATCGCAGCTCCAGCGACGGCAACGCGTCTCACGACGGCGCCGTTGTATACGGCGAGGACCGCCCCGGCAACACCGGCGGCGTCGATCGCTGCAACGGCGCCCCGTAGAGGCTGCGTCCAAACCACGGCCAAGAGCGCGAGACCGACGGTTGCGAACGCTCGAGCGAACCCGTTGGGTGCGATCGTGGCTACGGCAACGGCGGCCGGCAGAGCAATGAGCAGTTGAATGTCGTGCAGATAGATGCCGAAGAAGAGCACCGCGGCCGGCGGGAGGAGCGCCAGGAAGGCCTGATTCCCGGTTGCCTTCATCAGACGCTGGGCCAACGCGATGCCGATCGCGGCAATGCAGACGAACCAAATCTGTCCGATAAAAAGCGCGGTGCCCGCCGAAAAGCCGCCGGCATAGAGCAAGTGGGCCAAGCTATATTGATCGGACGCGGCGATTTCCGCGCGCGCCATTCCCGGTAGAATTTGGGCAAAGTATTCGACGTTCTGTGCCGTGCCGAGAGCGGCAAAGCTGACCGCCGCAAGGACGAAGGCTCCCGTGAGGATCGCGCGGCGCGACTGCGGCGCAAAGATGAAGAGAGCCAGCGCAGCGGGAGCGCCGACATTGGGCTGAATTAGGGCGCAGCAGACGACGAGCCCGGCGAGCATTGGGCGTTGCTTGACCAAGAAATACCCGGCGGCGCAGATCGCCAGCATAGCCAGCGGAGGAACCTCACCATAAGCCACGTTGAGCAACGTCAGCGGCGTAAAGGCCAAAAGAATTGCCCAATCACGTCCCGACAGCGACGCCGCCAGGCATCGAGCGGCGAGGATCGACGCGAGCGCCAGAAGCACCGCGAAGAGCTCCGCAGCGAGTTTTGGCGGGAGCAGCGTAAGTGGGATAAAGAGGGCGAGCGAGTATCCTGGAAGGGGTGCCGGCTCGACGTATCCCTGCGGCATCGCTTCTTGTTCGAGCGATCGCTCGCACGTGCGCAGCGGTTCGACCAAGTAGGGATCGTGCCGCTCCCGTACCGCCGTTGCGCCACAGTAAAACGCCTTGAAGCTTTGATGCTGAACCTCGCCGCGCGCGGCCAGCGCAAATGCGGCGAAGCAAAGCAACAGCGAGATGCCCGCGAAGGTTACCCCCGCCGTTCGTTCTCTCATGAATACCAGCATACGCCAGCCGGCCGGTGCGGCGCGAGGTACGCGCGAACCCCGTTCCCGGTGGACGGCCCACTCGCCGATCGGGACCTTTGTTTCAGGGGCTCATGGTCCATCGAGACGTTGGCGCAGCCCCGCAGCCCGCGTATAATTCGCCGGTGACTCACGCCGAGGAGCTTCGCCGGACGGCTTCGCGCCGAATTTCGCCCGAGCTTTTCATCCTCGGAAACTTGGCGATCTCGGCGCCGCTCGCTTATACGCTCAACCTTTGGCAGGACGAGGCGTATACGCTCCACACAACGGGGGCGAGCCTGTCCTACGCCTTTACCGCGGCGATCGGCTTCGAACAGAACGCGCCGCTCTACTTCCTGATCGTCAATATGATGCGTCACTTCGGCGACGGCGTTTTCTTCCTGAGGCTATTCTCGGTACTTTGCGTCGCGGCGACGGTTGGGCTCGTGCCGCTCTTGTCCCGCCGCTACCTCCCCAACAGCAATGCGACCCTGGTGACGGCGGTCGTAGCGTTCAACCCTTTCATCATTTATGCGGCGGTCGACCTGCGCGCGTACGGGCTGATCGTATTGCTCTCCGCGTTGCTGCTGCTAACTTACTACGACGCCTTCTTGTCGGAGTCGCCGGCGGTGGGGCCGGCAGCCGCCTACGCGGTTTGCGTCGCCGCGGCGCTCTACACGCAGTATTACTTCGCCTTTCTGATCGCAGCGCAAGGTATCACCCTGCTCCTGTTCAACCGGCGCGCCTTTTGGCGTTTTCTTTTAGCCGGAGCGACCGGCGCGGCAGCGTTTGCCCCGATGATCGCAATCGTGCCCGGGCAGGTGCAAAACTTCAAGGAGGGTTTTGCCGCGCCGTCGCTGCCGCACACGCTCGCCGTGCTCGGCGGGATATTGTTTCGCTACGTCCTTCCGCTGCCGTTCGCGCATGCAAAGCTTGCCTACGCGGGGCTGGCTTTGGTGGGGGCGGTCGCGCTCTTCGTCCTCCGCCCGTCGCTCCGATCGTCCGGCAACGGTCTCATCGTCGTCATGACCGGATGCGCCGCCGTTCTCTTTGCCGTCGGCGCGTACGCTGGCGGCGTACATATTCTCGATCGGCATGCGGCCTCGTTATACGTGCCGGCGACGCTGAGCATCTTCGCCTTGATTGCTTCGTTGCGGCCGGAGAGCCGCCGGCGGGTTGGGCTCGGGTGGTGCGTCGCGGTCGTTCTCCTCTCTATAGCAAGCCTTGGCCGAACGTACGCTTCGGGGGCGAACTCCGGGGATTGGATTCGCGTCACGCGCTATCTCGAAGGAAACGAGCGGCCCGGCGAACCAATCGCCGTGTTTGAGGCCGAGAACGCATTGCCGCTGCAGTATTACTATCGCGGACCAAACCGGATCGTGGCGATTCCCGAGGCCGTCGATTACCATCGTTATGACGTTACGGCGTTCGTCGTCCGCAGCGCCAAGCAACTGGAATCGGCGATGCCGCGACAAAACCGCCTTTGGCTCGTTACGGCCGGCGCGTGTAACTCCGCTAACGTCGCATTTGGCTGCACCACCCTCGAACGATACGTTTGCGAGCACTTCCGCGTCGCGTCGGACGTCGAATTCCACGGCTCTCGCGTTAGGCTGCTCGCCGTCAAACCCCCCACCCGCTGCTTGAGGTAAACGACTGAAATGGCACCATTCCTGTGGCTTCTTTTATCCTTCTTTGGCCATCCACCACCGGACGATACGCCGGGCGGGCCTATGGTTCAGAACGCCTCGGTAACCTTGTATTTAGCCGAAAGTGGAACTCGCGGAGTTAACGATACGTTCACGGTTTAACAAAGGCTTCGCACGCGCGGAGCTGCTGAAGCGTCGCTTGCACTGAGTAAGGAGCCAAGCATTGGGACCGCGCGAACTATTTAGCAAGGGTGAGCTGTCGGCTTGCATTCGCATGGCCGAGAGCTCATCGACGTTTGCGGAAAGGGTCCTCCAGGTGCAGGCCTACGCGCGCCTGGGGTCTTATGACGACGCGCTCTTCGCAATTTCGAAGGTCGAGCCGGCAACCCGTGACGATCGCGCGCTCTTGCGGGCAGTAGAGGCACAGTGCCACCTGCTGTACGGCTCCGCGGGACGAGGACGGCGCGTCCTCGCGGATCTGGGCGAGCCGCCCTCGACCATCGATGCACGCTTCGAAGTCGCTTATGCGCAGGCGCTCCTCGCCTGGAACGAAGGCGATGCCACCGCGATGGAAAGCGCACTCGAGAGTATCGACGTGAGCTCGACGCCGCATCTTTACGGGCGCTGGCTCTCCGGCCGCTCGTGGGCCTCGGCACTGCGCGGCGATTATCGCGAGCAACTCCGGCGGCTCGAGGCCGCGATAGCGCACATGCAAACGCCCGCCGGTTGCGACGTATCGATGCTCGCCACAACGACGCGAGCGTTCGTGCATTTGGTGCGAGAGATCGCGGCGCCCGGTACGTTCGAGGTCGCGTCGAAAGCCGTCCAAGCGATTCCGTGGACGCCCGACATCGAAAACGAACGCTTCATGACGTTTCGCATCCTCGCGTGGGCGTACGCACTGCGTGGGATGCACGAGACGGCGATGCACTATTCGTTTTTTGCCCGCGACATCGCTCCGTCGTCGATGTGGGTTACCGCGTGTTACGCGGATCAAGCCTATCTCGCGCGAATGGCCGGCGAGAATCGCAGCGCCGACGCGCTGCTGCGTCATGCCGCCTCAAGCGCGCAAGAGATAGAATGGCTCTCTCCCGGCGAGGAGCGGATCGCATTGCTCAATCTCGTCGAGTTGGCGGCAGATCGAGATCTCGCGACGGCAAACCGTCTTTTGGATATTTACCAGCTAATCCCAGTGCCGCTCTTGCCGCGCCTGGCGCTTTCGCACGATGAGCGCCTGCAGGCAATGGAAAAATATGCACGGGGCACGGTTCTCGCCGTCGCCGGTGACCGGACCGCCGCCGTAGAGTTGCTGCAAAGCAGCTATTCGATCTTCGAGTCGATCGGTTACGCTTGGCGCGCCGCTGCTGCGGCCTTGAGGCTCGATGCCGTTACCGGCGACCGCGCGTGGCTCGAACTCGCGGCCGAGGCCGTGGAAGGTTTTCCCGAAAGCTCGGTCGCGGCCGAAATCCGCAAGAGCGCGGCGGCCGGCGTCGCGCCGCGCTCGGCGCGGCTCACCCCGGCGCAGCGCCGCGTCTTCGAGCTGATTTGCCAAGGCCTTGGCGACAAAGAGATCGGCGCGGCCCTGCAGATCTCGCCGGACACCGTCAAGAACCATGCCGCGCGCGTCCGCAGCGTCTTCGGCGTTCGATCGCGGGCTGCGTTGGTCGCCGCCGCGCAACGCGAGGCCGGCTAGAGGGTCGACCGTCCCGCACTGGGGGACTTGTGACCCTCGCCACAGCGCGTCCCCGGTACGTTGTGCCGGTGCCGCAGTAGCCTTAGGATAAATTCATGCGCCGGAATGCCGCCGTCCTTTTCCTGGTCCTGATAGTGGGCCTCGCTCCCCTTGCCGCCCGTGCGGACGGCCTTCAAACGCTGATCCACCCCGGCGACCAAATCGGCGTGCTCGTCTACGGCGACCAAACGCTTACGCAAAACGTGATGGTGCTGGCCGACGGAACCATCGAATTCCCGCTCGTCGGGCGCGTGCCGGTCGGCGGAAAGACGCCATCGCAGGCCGCGTCGTTGCTCGAGACGAGCCTGCACGCATACGTTCGTCATCCCGTCGTCACGATCTCGATCGTCACGCTCGGCCAACCTAACGTCCTCGTGCTCGGCGACGTGAAAACACCGGGTAAGTATCAGCTTCGTTCGGATGCTAAGTTGACCGACGCAATCGCCGCCGCAGGCGGAATCGCCAATCCGAACGGCACCCTTCCGCCCGCGCGCGTGGCCGATTCGACGGGCAAGGTGACCGAAGTATCGCTAGAGGAGCTGCTGCAGCGCGGCAACACGTCGCTCGACGTTCACCTCGGCGAAGGAACGGTCGTGTACGTGCCAGGTCCGGTGCATTTCACCGTCTCCGTTGCCGGCGCCGTCGACCATCCCGGCGAGATTCAAGTAAACGAAGGCGACCGCATCTCAATGGCGATCGCCAAAGCCGGCGACAGCCAGACCGCGCAGACCGACCTCAATCACGTTCGATTGATCCGCAACGCTCCCAACGGGACTCAGTCGACCACCGAAATCAATCTTTACCAGGCGATCAAGGGCGGCGATTCGAGCGTGGACGTCGCGCTGCAAAAAGGCGACGTGATCTACGTGCCGCAAGGCGCGAAGCACTCCGATATTTTCGGCGGACTTGGCAGCGGTCTGCTCTACTTCCTGACCCGCCTGATCCCGATACCTTTCTAGCCTTCGAGCGCGCGGCAAGCGCGGCCGAAGGACGAACGGGGGTTCTGACCAAACCGGCGCAAGGTGACGAAACGGTCACTCGAGCTCGCGATTCTGATCGCCGGCGCAGTCATCGTTGTAGGGCTCGCCTTGGGAAGAGGCGGCGAGCGGAGTAAGCCCGTCTCAATCTACTCCACCTACGATTCCGGAGCCAACGGTTACCGCGCCCTTTACCAAGTGCTACGCGCCGCCGGCCTGCCGGTAACGCGCTTCGAGCGCGCGCTGGGCGTACTCGACCCGTCGACGAAGACGCTTGTCTTTACCGGTTACGAGTCCGACCCGTCCGCCAAGCCGCTCGACGAACGCGACGCCGTGTTTCTCAAGCACTTTGCCGAGGAGGGTGGTCGCATCGTCGCCATCGACGCCCAGTTTGCCGGCAAAGACGACGTTACGCCAGGGGTGGGCACTTCGGTACGGAGCGCCGGCACCGAGGCCATAACGCTGGCGCGCAACGCCTATACCGCGGACGTCACTCGCGTGGGCGGACCAATCGGCTGGACGTTTCCTTTTAAAGAACCTCACGGCATCCCGCTGCTCGCCAACGGGCAGGGGATGGTCGTGGTGCTTTACCGCGTAGGCCGCGGCGAGGTCATCGCCGTGACGGCCCCGGCGCTCTTTGGCAACAAGCGTCTCCGCGACGCCGACAATCTGCGCTTTATTTACAACGCCGTTGCCGGTCACGGGCCGGTGGTCTTCGACGAATACATTCACGGCTACAGCGATCATCTGACGACGTGGGCGGTGCTGCCGGCTCCGGTACGCGCTGCGGTTTGGATTGCGATCGGAGTTCTTGCGCTGGCTTTGATCGGAGCCAACGTACCCTTCGCGCCGCACTACCTGCCCGAGGCGCCCGACGAGCGCGACTCGTCGGATTACATCACCGCGATCGCCGAGCTGATGCGCCGGTCGCGCTCGCGCCCGTCCGACGTCATCGTACTGCGAGACGCCATTTTAGACTTTCAACGCCGAAAGGATCATGCGTGAATAACTCCGCTTCCGACGTAGCCGGCCGCCTCGCGGCCGGAATGGAGCAAGTCCTGGTCGGTGCCGACCGCATGACGCTGGGGCTGACCGTCGCCTTATTGGCGCGCAGCCACGTCCTGATCGAAGGCGTTCCGGGCACCGGAAAGACGCTGGCGGTGCGCGCGCTTGCGGTACTGCTCGGCCTGGAGTTCCGCCGCATCGCATTTACGCCCGATCTGATGCCGTCCGACGTCGTCGGCACGACCGTCTTCAACCCGCAGACCGCGCAGTTCACCACGCGCACCGGTCCGATCGTCGCCAACATCGTCCTGGCCGACGAAGTCAATCGCACGCCGCCCAAGACGCAGTCGGCGCTGCTCGAGGCGATGGAGGAGGGACGCGTTACCATCGACGGCGTCTCCTATCCACTGCCGCAGCCGTTTCTGCTCTGCGCCACTCAGAATCCGATCGAGTACGAAGGCACCTACCCGCTTCCCGAAGCGCAGCTCGATCGCTTCATGGTCAAAGTAGAGTCGGGATACCCGAAGGAGGCGCAAGAACTGGAACTTTTCGCGCGCGCGGCCGCCGGCTTCGATGCGCGAGCGCTGGAAGAGTCACACCTCTCCCCGCTCACAAACGCTGCCGAAGTCATCGACGCGCAACGTGCGGTGCGGCAGATCCACTTATCTGAAGGCGTGCGCGAGTACACCTATCGCATTATCGTCGCAACGCGAACGCACCCGCGCCTTACGCTCGGCGCTTCCCCGCGCGCCGGAATTCAGCTACTGGCCGCAGCGCAAGCCGCCGCCGCCATCGCCGGACGCGATTTCGCGACCCCCGATGACGTCAAAGACGTCGCCGACCTCGTAATCCCGCACCGCTTGATCGTCGCACCCGACGCCGAGATCGAAGGCATCTCGGCAAAGGATATCCTGCGCGATATTTTGGCGCAAATCCCAGTCCCAAGGGGCGAACCCGCCTGACTAAGCGGCGTGTGAAACTCTGGCTGCCCGTGTGGATTACCGCGCGGTTTCTTTGGGTGCTTGCGGCAATCGCGCTACTGCTGGCACTCTCACCCGGCTTGTCGCTCTTCACGCCGCTTGCGATTGCCATTGCCACCGCGTTGCTGGTGGCGACTACTGCCGACGCGATTCTCGGGCCACCGCCCCGCGATCTGCGTATCGAACGCTCGCCGCCGGAACACTTCGCGCTCGCCGTGCCGGCTACAATCTCGTATACGGTGGAGAATCGGTCGCGGGTCGCCGTGCGAGTCGCCATCGTCGAAACGCCCGTTCCGACGCTGCACTACGAGGTGGACGAGATCGCCGGCGAAGTTCCCGCGCAGAGCCGTGCGACCGTCGTTCGACCGGTGACGCCGGTAACCCGCGGTGCCGCCGAACTGCAATCGCTCTACGTCTGGTATGAGAATCCGCTCGGCTTGTTGCGCCGTCGCCGGCAAATTGCCGCGCCACAACCGATCCGGGTCTATCCCGACCTCAGCGCTATCGAACGCTACGGCGCGCTTCACGTCCGCAACCGCGCCATCGAAGCGGGACTACGGCGCATTCAACTGCGCGGCGTCGGCACCGAGTTCGAATCGCTGCGCGAATGGAGCGACGGCGACGCTTTCCGTAGCGTCGACTGGAAGGCGACGGCGCGGCGCGGCAAGCTGATGGTCGCGCAGCACGAAGTCGAGCGAAGCCAAAGTGTCGTGTTGCTGCTCGACTGCGGGCGCCTGATGACGGCGCGCATCGATGGACGCCGGAAACTCGACTACGCCGTCACCGCCGCACTATCGCTCGCTACCATCGCCGGCCTCGCCAGCGATCGCGTCGGCCTGGTCGCCTTTGGGCGCGAAATCATCGCCGCCGCGGCGCCCCGGTCGACGCGTTCGTCGATCGCGCGCCTCTCCGAAGCCCTTTACGACCTCGAGCCGCGCTTCGAAGAAGCGAACTACACGCGTGCCTTCGGATATCTGCGCCATCACCTGCACAAGCGCTCGCTGATCGTCTTTCTCACCGACGTGATCGATCCGCTTGCCCAGGCCTCGGCCATGGCCGAGGTTGCCTCGCTGACAAAGCATCATCTTCTTATCTGCGTCTTTATGAACGACGCCGCCGTCGGCAACGCGCTGGCGCACGAGCCGCACACGGTGCGCGATGCCTATCGCGCTAACGTGGCGCAGGGACTCGCCAACGAGCGCCGCACCGCGAAAGCCATCCTCGAGCGGACCGGCGCGCTGGTCGTGGACGTGCCGGCCAAACAGTTGAGTACGGCGCTGATCGATGAGTACTTGCGCGTAAAGCGTCGCGGCCTACTCTAAGGTCCGGTGATTACGGCCGAGATGCAGTCTCCGGGCGTTCGCCGCGTCGGCCGGCTCCGGTAAAATAAAGAAGGAGCGCGACCGCCGTAACGAGTCCGACGGCGATCCGAATCGGCACGGGAAGGCGCCGCGGAGAGAAGAACGCCTCGATCGTGCCGGCGACGACCAGCATCGAGGCGACGCCCAGTATCAGCGTTCCAGCGCGGCGCGCGTTGCGCACGATGGCGTCGCGCCGTCGAAGCCGGCCAGGGTAGACGATGCCGGCCGCAATCAGCAGCCCCGAAGCGCCGGCGATTTGAATCGCGGTCAACTCGATCACGCCATGCGGCGCGACCGTGGCCCAGAAGTCGAGCCCAAAGCCGGCGTTAGTGAACAGAGCGCCAAGGCCCCCCAACATCAATCCGTTAAACGCGATGATGTAAATCGTTAATATGCCTAGCGTAATGGAGCCGGCGAAGGCGACGATCGCAACTTTGATGTTGTTGGTGATGATTGCCGTCGACATCGCCGGCGCGAAGTCGGCCGAAACGGCGAAGTTGCTGTCGTGCAGGCTTCGTTGAATTGTTTCGGGCACGAGCATCTTCGGCAACAGCGCGTAGACGTCGGCGGGGTGATTCCGCACCAGAACGAAGGCGACTACGGCGCAGGCCACCGTGATGGCAGTGCAAATCGCGACGTACGGAGCCGAGCGGCGAAACTCTTGCGGAAAGATGCGCCCGTAGAAGTCGGCAATGCGCGCGAAGCTGCTCTCGGGGGCGCGAGCATAGACCTGGGCGTGGGCGCGCGCGACGCAGCGGTTGAGGTATTCGATCAGCGAACGATCGAAGCCGCGGCCTTGTGCGTAGGCGAGGTCGCTGGTCGCGGCGCGATAGTAGCGCCCCAGCTCCACGATCTCTTCGCCCGTCAGCTTTTCGATGCCGCGCCGCTCGACGCGCCGCAGCAAGGCATCGAGTTGTTGCCACATCGGCGAACGCCGCGCAACGAAAGTGGATTGATTCAACGAATCGGGAGTTGGCGGGCCCCGCCCGTCGAACCTTGGCCTTATGGATCGTACCCTCGACGTTCGAACGCCCGAGAGTATCGCGTTCAGCTACGAGCTCGCCGGATTAGGGAGTCGCTTTCTCGCGCTCTTCGTCGATCAGGCGATCCAAATTCTTACGCTCGCCGCCATCTTTTTGGGGATCGTTTGGGCGGCGGCGCGCGTCGACAACGGGCACGGGCCGGCAGTCACCGACAAGCTGGCGGTCAGCCTCGCGATCGCGCTCGTCGTGACGATCGTCTTCGTCATACTTTTCGGCTATTTCATCGTCTTCGAGGCGCTGTGGAACGGCCAGACGCCCGGCAAGAAGCTGCTCGGCCTGCGCGTCGTGCGCGACGGCGGCTATCCCATCGACTTCGGCGCCTCGCTCATTCGCAACCTCATTCGCGTCGGTGAGTGGATTCTCGGCTACTACGTGCTTGCCGCCGTAAGCGCCCTACTCTCACCGGAGAACAAGCGTCTCGGCGATATTGCGGCAGGCACGATCGTCGTGCGCGACGCGCGCCTGTCCGAGCCGCGTGACTTCGGCCGGCGCGAGGACGAACCGGTCTACGCTGCGACGACGTACCTCAGCGGCGAGGAGCGGGCCCTGATCAAGCGTTTTCTCGAACGCCGTGATACGTTGGCTCCCGATCGGCGCGCGGAACTCGCCGCGCAACTGGGAGCCCGGGTGCGAAATCGCGTTCCTGCCGATTTGGCAAGACTCGACGACGAGTCGCTCCTGGAAAGGTTATAGCGTTAGGCGCGCGAGGCAAACGCGTCCAGCGCGGCTAGCGCCTCGGGGAGATTAGCGCGGCCGTAGCCGATACGAAAATGCGCGTCGCCGGCGTCGAAAGTTGTGCTCGGCAAAAGGAGCACCCCTGCCTCTTCTACTACGCGGCGGCAAAACGCTGCGCTGCCCTCGCTTCCGAGGTAGCGTGGAAACGCGGTCGTGCCGGCGCGGGGCCGCGCCCAGCGAAATAATTCTGCGCGGCGCGCAAAGAACTCGTCGAGTAAATCTAAATTGTGGACGCAAATGCCCCGCACGCGTTCGGTAAGGCCGGCGTCGTGCCGCAACGCAAGAGCCGCGAGAAACTCGCTCGGTGCGCTGCTGCATATAGTCAGATAATCTTTAATCGTGGCCATTCGATCCAGCAGCGGCCGTTGCGAAGCAGAAACCCAACCGATGCGTAAACCCGCAAGGCCGTACGCCTTCGCCATTCCGCCGAGCGAGACACCGCGGTCGTAGACATCGCACGCGGCCGGTAGCCGCTCGGCCTCGCGCTCGGTTCCGCAGTAAACCTCGTCGCAAAAGAGCCACAGCCCGCGCGAGCGCGCCAGTTCCACGACCGCCTCAAACTCGGCGCGCGACAACGAATATCCCGTGGGATTGTTCGGCGTCGTCACTACGATGGCACGCGTCTCCGGCCTCAGTAGCCCTTCCAATGCAGCGACGCCCGGCACGCCCTCCCGGTCGAGGTCGGAATCCCAGCGAGTAATGCTCGCGCCGATGCTTTCGGCGATCGAATAGTGCGACTGATAGGCCGGAAACTGCACCACGATATGATCGCCGGGCTCCAGCGCCGCGTGCATGAACGTAAAGATCGGCTCTTCGGAGCCAGCGTGCACGAGCACTTGGTCGGCATCGCCGTGCGCGTACAGCGCGGCGATGGCCAGACGCAGCTCGGCCGTACCGCGCGACTCGACGTATCCGAGCCGGAGTTGCGCCAGCCGCTGCGCGGCATCGGGCTCGAAGGCCAGCAGGTCGTGCACCGGCATCGACTCCGGACCGCTGGGGCAGAGCACGTGGCGCGTGCTGAACTCGTAGCGCGCGAAAAAGCGCTCCAGTTCGAAAGGTTCGAGTCGCCCGGGCCGGCTCATCGCCGCTGCCACCACTTGTGCGCGGCGACGGCTGCCCAGACTCCCTCGACGACGCCGAAGGGCCACGCCCCGGCTAGCCAGCCGTAAGCCGATGCGGCGACGCAGGCGAAGGCAAATGCGAGGGTGTAGCCCGGCGCGCGCGCCTCCAAAGCGTAGAAGACCATCATCAGCGTAACGGCGGCGGCCCCGAAGGCAGTGAGCGGATTCATCAGGCCCGGACGTTTGGGGACGGCCGCCCTGATAGCCTTCCTCCATATTGCTGCCCGGCCGCGCTGGCCGAACACTATGGAGAAACCCTCTGTGCGTAACAATCCTATTCTTGCTCTGACGGCCTTCTTGCTCGTAGCCTCGTCGGCCGTAGCATCCGCGTTCCAGCCGCAACAGCCGTTCCAGCCCGATGGCCACAAAAAGGGTGCCATCAAGGCAGGCATCGTCAACACCGATGGTTCGATCGTTTCCGGAACGGGCTACTCAGTCTCCCACGACGGAACTGGTGAGTACACGATCGACATTCCCGCCGGTCAATTCAAGACGTGCCCGGCGAATATGGTGACGCCAGGCGGCGTCAACGGACACGCGCCGATTGCCGACGTCTACAACTATATCTCGTGCGGTAACGGTCGCGACGTGAAGTTCCAGGTCCGTATCTATTCGCGAACTGACGGTGCGCTTCAAGACAACGCCTTCGGCTTCGTATCGGTCGGCACGTAACGCCGCAGTGCCGAGCAGCGGTTGGGGCTTCTCCGCGACGGTGAAGCCCCGACTTTCGCGTCAAAAGGAGAAGGGCGTGTCCTGCAATTCCGACTTCAATAGCGACAAAAGCCGGGAAGATCACCGCTTCGTCGTGCATCTTTGGCGCGAACGATCGGCCGGCGAGCCGCGCTGGCGGGGAACCGTCTACGAGGTGTCGAGTGCCCTTGGGATTGCGTCGTGTAAACTGCTCGATCTCTGGGACTTCATTATGTTGCGGCTCAACCAAAGCGGCGAGTAGAGTTTCCGTGCGTTTTCGTGCGCACGGACTGATAGGCTGCGTGCATATTGCGGCCAGGCCGCCTTGCGGCCGCACTTTCGGAGAACTTACGTGCTTAACGAGTTAATTGCGGCCATCTCGGCCACCCTCGTTATCGCCTCGCTCGCGCCGGGTTCGGCGCTCGCCGCTCACCGTACCACCGCTGCCAAGGCCGGCGCCGTGGGCGCCGGCGGTCAGGTCGCCGGATCGGGTTACTCCATCTCTCACGACGGCACCGGCGCGTATACGATTGAGGTTCCGGCAGGCTTTTTCCATAACTGCCCGGCCGTGATGGTGACTCCGGCCGGCGGCAACGGCGACGTGCCGATCGCCAACGACTACAACTACATCAGTTGCGGAAACCACGGCGACGTGAAGATTCAAATTCGGATCGTCGGCCGCAGCACCGGCAACCTGCAAGACAACGCATTCCACTTTGTGATGGTGGATGCGTACTAAGACGGCGCTATCGCGGCGGGTTCGGCCACCGGCCGGACTCCGCCGCGACCATCATATCGGCATTCCACGGTATCGATAAATATTGTGCGCGATCTTCGCCCTCGAGACCGGCGGCGGTTGATTGCAGCAGGCGCCGCGCTTTGTCGAGCGCGCGTGCCGCGTCGGCTTCGCGGCCTTCTGCGTGCAAGACTTGCGCCGCGGCCCAATAGCAGTACGTCGGGAAATCGGTTGCTTCGACGATGGATTCCTCATCGGAGAGCATCCGCTTGACGTTCTCGTGGGCGGCAGGCATATCGCCGAGCCGCGCGTGCCAAATAGCGGTGTCGGCCAGCGTCTTGCACGACCAGACTTGCGATTCCGTCTGCGCGCGCTTTTCGAACGACGCCTCCGCGAGCTCGAGCGCGCGCACGAAGTTGCCCGCTTTGGCTTCGGCAAACGCGAGGTTCTCCAACGCCGAGGCTTCGCTCAGAGCATACTCGAGCGTTGCGGCTAACCTCTGCACTTCTTGCGCGGCTTCGCGCGCCCCGTCGATATCGCCGGTGAAAGCCCGCAAGAAAGCGAGGTTTTCGAGGCTCACAATTCGTCCGCGTCCGTAACGGCGGCGCGAAAAAATCTCGAGCGCTCTCTCGGCGAGCGCCATGCCGCGTTCGAAGAATCCGATTCGTGTTTCCAGTACCGATTGATTCAAAAGCGAGCCGGCGGCGACGTCGATCTGGCCGCTCTCTTCAAGGAGTTCCGTTGCAATGGCGAAGTGCCGTCGCGCGGTGGCCAGATTCTTCCCGGTCGCTGTAATCGCGACGGCCAGCGCATCGTGCGCTCGACCTTGCGAAGGCCGGTCTCCCAGGCTCGTCGTCAGCTCGAGAATCTGACTCGCGAGCGTGACCGCGCCTTCTGCGTCACGCCGCTGGTAGGCGACGGTCCATGCGCTGCGCAGTGGAAGCAGTTCGATCGCCCGGTTTCGGGTTCGCGCGGCCGCCGCTCGCGCTTCTTTGAAAAGACTCTCGGCCAGTGCGACGTGACCGCGATGCGCTTCGATGACGGCCATTTCGCTGAGAATCCGCGTCGCCGTCTCGTCGTCACCGGCCGCACGGCTGCACTCGAGTGCGCGTTCGCCGGCGGCGCTGGCGTCGGCGAGTTGGTCGCAGTCGAAGGCGAGGAAGAGTTCGGCGAGCAGCACCTTGGCCTTCCAGGAGGGATCGCTATCGTCGACGCTGCGTTTGAGTTCGGCGACGGTCCGCGCATGCAGCTCCTGGTCCCAGCACGTGCGCGCGTACTCGATGCGATGCAAAAGCACGAGGCGGTGAGTCGCGGCGTCTCCGAGCGCCTCGTCGGCTCGCTCTAGCTCGGCGAGCAGTTCGTTCCAGCGCGCAGGCTCGCCGCGGCGCGACTCGATCGTTGCGCCCTCCAGAAGAAGTGCGGCTCTCAGACGGGGGTCGGCGGCAAGCTCGACGCCGCGAAGAAATTGTTCGCGCGCTTCTTCGAGCGCGCTAAGGGCGATCGCGTGCCGCACCGCGTCGAGGTAACGGCGGGCGGCATTCGGCGCGTCGCCGGCGAGGTCGTAGTGGCGCGCGATCATTGCCGCCAACTCACCCGCGCGCTCGGGGTAGAGTTCTTCGAGGACGCGCGCAACGCGGCGTCGTCGTTGCATGTCGCGCTGCGGCGCAACGTCGTCCGCAATTGTTTCCTGTACGGCGTGGTGCGTGAAGGCATATTCGAAGAGGCCCCGCCCCGATGCTTCGCGGACGATGCGACGATCGAGCAGCTCGTCGAGCGCCTCGCTGAGGGTCGTGTCGTCCCACGCGCTGACCTCGCGCAGCGCGTCGCGTGAGAAGTGATCGCCGATGCAGGCGGCGATCTCCGCAACCGTGCGCGCCTCGCCCGAAAGCCGCTCGATTCTGCGAGTTAGGAGCGTTCCGATCGAATCGGGAGAGGGCTGCTGCGGCGTCGTATCCTCACGGAAATCCAGAACGAGCTGGGTGAGAAGATGCGGATGGCCTTGAGAGGAGGCGACGAGCTTTTCGATGGGCCGGCCATTTGAATCGGGCAGGCTAGTCCAGAGTTGCGTTACCTCATCGTCACTCAACCGTCGCAGCCAGAAGTTCTGAGCGCCCA
>DATAPM010000247.1:0-4504 GCA_036265225.1 Vulcanimicrobiaceae bacterium | reverse complement strand
CGTGCAGCGCAAGAGCAACTTCCTCCGCAAGGACTGGGAGCCGCTTCGAACGGCCGCGGGCCTGTCCGACGTTCGATTCCACGACCTCAGGCATACCGCGGCGAGCCTGCTTCTGATCGAAGGCGTCCACCCGAAGGTCGTCTCCGAAATGCTCGGCCACGCCAGCATCCGCCTGACCCTGGACACCTATTCACACCTTATCCCCACCCTGCAAGCCACAGCAGTGACCGCTTTCGACAAAATTTTAGGCGGTAAGCCTAGAGCGGCCAAGCGGGCTTAGGCGGTACATGGCGGTACAGAACGTGGCTGCTCCGGGAAAGAAGAAACCCTCAGAAAGTCTTATTTTCCAAGGGTTTCCGGAACTTGCACCGCCAGGGACTCGAACCCCGAACCAAGTGATTAAGAGTCACCTGCTCTACCATTGAGCTAGCGGTGCGTTTTGCGCCCTCCGGGACTCGAACCCGGGACCAACGGCTTAAAAGGCCGCTGCTCTACCGACTGAGCTAAAGGCGCGTGCCCCGCGAAGGTCGCTTCAGTTCTACGCAGTTTCCGATGAAGGTCCTCCGACAAAAATGATTGGGGTGACTGACGGGGGTCGAACCCGCGACCTCCGGTGCCACAGACCGGCGCTCTAACCAACTGAGCTACAGTCACCACAAAGCCGCATTCTACCATAATACCGTGCGCCCGGAGGGACTCGAACCCCCATCTTCGAGTTTAGAAGACTCGTGCCTTATCCCGTTAGACCACGGGCGCAAGATGGTCGGGGCGACAGGATTCGAACCTGCGGATCCTCCCGCTCCCAAAGCGGGCGCTCTACCAAGCTGAGCTACGCCCCGATCGCATGCGCCCACCCGAATTGCTCGGCGGTTTTTCGACGATGACAATTGGCACAGCGGACCTCACACTTCGCGATTTCTGAAAGTATCCTCTGCCAAGACCATCCCTCGCGTACGAGATTGCTTATATTATTTTCCTTCTTGCCTCTTACATGATCGAACTCCAACACGCGAGTATCTGCTTCGCGGCAATCAACGCACGGATGCTGCCTCAAATAGCTTAAGAGGCCTTTGCGATTGCGGGTTCGGTAGCGGATACCGTTCAGATAGCGATTTCGATTGACCGTCGCCTTGTGTTTACCGTAGTAGATCTTATTGTAATCACGCCGGCACGCTTTACAAAACCCATCTTTGCGACCGCGCGCTACCGAGGGCGCGAATGCCTCCAGTGGGAGTAACGCCTCGCATGTGTAGCATTTCTTCATTCCGCCATTTTAGCGGCGCAGAGTGCCAACTGTACCGCACAGTACATCGCACCTCCAAACAGATTGACGCGACCCCTAAAACAAAAGACGGTGATAGCCAACGTACGTCGATAAATCGGCAACACTCGCGTCACGCGCGCACAACATCGTCTCCTCGATCGTCAATCCGGCGCGCAAGGCGGTTCGGGCGATGCGAAGGTTCGAAGCCGGAACTAGTGCCGTACACCAAGTTGCGGAGTGGCGGCGCTGCAACATGAGCAGCGCATAAGCTAAGATTTGAACCAGATATCCCGCAGAGGCCGAGGCGATCGGGCCGATCCGGCCGTCGGGCCAGACGTACGCATAGGCCACGAACTCTCCGTTCAGCAGAAACGCGAGCCCGATGTTGTGCCGCGCAAACCACCGATGGTCCCATTCCCGGGCGCCGCCACGCACGCTGCCATCCAAAGCGTCGAGCGCGAACGAATGTGCCGCCGGGTCGATATCATCGACGGCAAACGTGTACGAGCCGGCCGCCATCCGCGCCAGCTCCTCTTCTTTCGGAATCGCGCCGGCAAAGCGCAGCACCGTTTCGCGCGGCGCCAATCCGCGGCGCAACGCTAAAGCGGTTGCCGCCCGATCCTGCGGGTCGAGCAGCGCGACACGCGTGGCGTCTTCGGCTTCGCCCAGCGCGGCGTCGAGCAGACGCCCACCGACGCCTTGGCCACGGTAGGACGGCTCGACGAAACAGTCGCCTAAATAACGTTCTTCTTCGACTGCGCGAGCAATCGCGATGCCGACGACCTCACCCGCATCGCGAGCCGCCCATGCGGAACCTCGATCTGCGAGCTCGAGCGCCAATCGCATTCCCGCGTCATCGAACGCACGACGCCGCGCGATAGCGCGTACCTCGTCGACCGTTGCCCGGTCGACGGCGACCTCAGCCACGCTCGCGCAGCATGGCCAGCAGCACGTCGGCGGCACGCCGCCGGTGGCTGATCGCGTTCTTCTCCTTCTCCGAAAGCGTCGCGAAGCTCACCCCGGCCGGTGGATACAGGAAAATGGGATCGTATCCGAAGCCGCCCGACCCGTGTTCCGACTCCAAGATGTAACCGTTGACACGGCCCATCGCCATTAACGGCTCGCGGTCCGGTTCCAACAAGACGAGCACGCTGACAAAGCGCGCGGTGCGGCGGTATGGAGGCACGCCGCGTAAATCACCGAGCAGCGCGGCGCGGCGCTCCGGCCACGATAGGTCCGGGCCGCCGTAGCGCGCGGAGTAAATGCCGGGACCGCCGCTCAGCGCGTCGATCTCCAGGCCGCTATCGTCGGCGAGGACGCGTCCCGAGAGCTTGCGGTCGCTCAGGGTTGCCATCAACGCCTGCGCTTTGAGCAACGCGTTGCCCTCATACGAATCAGCGCTTTCGATCACTTCGCCGTACTTGCGCGTGTAAAGCGGCGCGATCGGCGAGCCGGCGAAGAGCGCTTTGATTTCACGCAGCTTTCCGGGATTGTGCGTAGCGATGTAGGTCCTCAATCGGAGCCCAACTTTAAAACCGCCATAAAGGCTTCCTGAGGAAGCTCGACGCGCCCGACGCGTTTCATGCGCTCCTTGCCGACCTTCTGCTTCTCCAGTAACTTACGCTTGCGCGTGATGTCGCCGCCGTAGCACTTTGACAAAACGTTCTTCCGCATGGCGCTGACCGTTTCGCGTGCCACGATCTTTCCCCCGATCGCCGCCTGAATCGGCACTTCGAACATCTGTCGGGGAATCAGTTCCTTGAGCTTTTCCGCAAGCGCTCGTCCTCGCGCCGCCGCCGTGTCGCGCGCGACGATAAACGAGAGCGCGTCGATTGGCTCGCCGTTGAGCATGATCTCGAGCTTGGCCAGTTGCCCCTCGCGATACCCGACGACCTCGTAGTCCAGCGACGCGTAGCCCTTCGTGCGCGACTTGAGCGTGTCGAAGAAATCCACGATCACCTCGACCAGCGGCATTTCGTAGGTCATGATAACGCGTCCGTCGTGCAGGTACTCCATGTTGGCGAGCGTGCCGCGCCGGTTCTGGGTGATTTCCATGATCGCGCCCACGTAATCCGGCGGCGAGATAATCGTCGCCTTCACGTACGGCTCTTCGATCCGGGTCGTAAGGTTGGGGGCAGGCAGCTTGGAGGGATTGTCGATGGTCAGCATCGTCCCGTCGGTACAAACGACGTGGAAGACGACCGACGGCGACGTAGCGATTAAATCGAGGTTGTAGTCGCGCTCCAGCCGCTCTTGAACGATTTCCATGTGAAGCAGGCCCAGGAAGCCGCAGCGAAATCCGAAGCCCAGCGCAATCGAGCTCTCCGGCTCGTAGACCAGCGCCGCATCGTTGAGCTTGAGTTTCTCGAGCGCGTCGCGCAAGCCGTCGTACTCGCCTTCATTAGGATAGAGTCCGCAATAAACCATCGGAACGGCTTTGCGGTACCCCGCGAGCGGGACGTGCGCCGGTTCGTTGGCCGACGTAATGGTGTCGCCCACGTCGATCTCGCCCAGCGACTTGATATTGCCGATGGCGTACCCGACGTCGCCCACTTGAAGCTCGCGCGTGGCCCGCATCTGAGGAACGAATATCCCGACCTCGGTGCATTCGTAGACGCGCTCGTGCGCCATGGACATAAAGCGCGTTCCCGGGGCGAGCTTGCCGTCAACGACGCGCACGTAGCTGACGACGCCGCGATACGGATCGAACTGCGCGTTAAAAACGAGCGCCCGCAGGTGGTCGCGGTGTCCGCGCGGCGCGGGAACGCGGTGCACGATGGCCTCGAGAATCTCCTCGATGCCGACCCCGTTTTTGGCGCTGGCCAGGATGCATTCGCTGCGCTCCATCACGAGCAGCTCCTCGACCTCGCCCATGACGCGCTCCGGATCGGCGGCCGGAAGATCGATTTTATTGATGACGGGAATAATCGTGAGGTCGTGTTCCAGCGCCAGGTGATAGTTGGCCAGCGTCTGGGCCTCGATCCCTTGCGCGGCGTCGATAATTAGTAGTGCACCCTCGCAGGCGGCCAGCGAGCGAGAGACCTCATAGGAGAAATCAACGTGGCCGGGCGTGTCGATCAGATTGAGCCGGTAGAGCTCCTCATCCTGAGCACGGTAGTTGAGCGTGACCGGGTGCATTCGGATCGTGATGCCGCGCTCGCGTTCGAGATCCATCGCGTCGAGCGCCTGTTCTTCCAAGTCGCGCGTCTCGACGGTGCGCGTAATTTCCAGCAACCGGTC
>DATAPM010000246.1:0-5897 GCA_036265225.1 Vulcanimicrobiaceae bacterium | reverse complement strand
GCACGGCGCTCGACGAGCTCCCCGACGTGCCGGTTCCGGATTAACGCGACGAACCACAGATTGCCGCCGTCGGCCGCGAGCGCTGCGCCAGGCACGGGGTCCATACCCGCAGGGAGTATCTGCGCCTCAATCGTTCCGTTTCGATTCAGGTGCGCCAGGAGGGGCGGCTCATCACCACCGCGCCGGACGTCGATCGCAAGGAACCACGGTTCCCCGCTGGGGCCGAGCGCTATTCCCTTCGCGGACCTATGAGCGTACTTCGACGAAACGTATTCGGTGATCGAGCCCTGCGGCGTAATCTTGCCGATGGCGACGCCGCCCGAATCGGAGAACCACATATTGCCGTCGGGGCCGGCGATAATCGAATATGGCCGCGCATCCGGCCGCAAACCGCTGCTAAATTCCTCAAACGTTCCATCGGCACTGATGCGACCGATTGCGGGCTCGTCCCGGTTAAAGTTGGTAAACCACATCGTTCCGCCACGACCCGACGCGATGTCGAGTGCGACGGCCCCCGCGGGAAAGCCCGGCGTTTGGCCCGCGGTAAAAACCTTGAAGTTCAAGGAGCTCGATCGTACGAACGATGGCCCGACGGTCTGCGGCACGCGAATCGGAGAACTGCCGCTCGGGCTGGAGCACGCAACCGCGCCGACGAGTATCACAAATGCAGCAAGTTTTCGATGAAGCATCGCTGGTAGCACAAATGCGACTCCGCTTCACGCGAACCCTTGCAACGACACGTTGAAACAGCTACGAACTGATCTTCGTCACAAGACTAGTTGCCGGGCATCTTCGAACTGAACTTCAGGGTGTATGTTCCCGGAAACGGGTCCGCGCAGTGGTTCGCTCGGAAAACTTGAACGCCGACGGCATTGGCCGTTGACACGCATAGTTGTCCCGACGACGGCAGGTTACGGAAAATAATCTGACCGCCTCCGCCGGTGCGCTCCGACGCTATCACCCCAACGGCGTTCCCGTCGGTTAGCCCCGCGGAGAGCGTTACTGGGATCTCAGATATGGGGCGCCGCTCGAAGTGGTCACCGTAATCATGGTCTGGCTTGCATTCGGCGCTAGCGGTGTTGAGCTCGACGAGCCTCCGTCTAACTCATCACATATTAACGCCCACCGGCTGCCCTGAAAGGCGGATTAGGAAAAGGCCGAACTTCCTCAGTAAGTTCCAAGCCCCAGCGTCAAAGAACGAATCGGCGCCTTAGTCGAGAAAGAGCGGCTCAATTCAACATGGAGGATTATTCATTGACGAACGCACCACCGCCTGAAATCCAGGCGCTAATAGAGAACCACGTCGAGGGGTTCAATACTTCGAATATAGAGCTGTTCGGCAGCGTCTTTGGCGATACGGCGATCGTCATCGACGGCATCGCGCCTTATCGCTGGTTGAACCCCAACGCCCCGGCCAACTGGCTCGCTGACGTTGAGAAATGGCGTAAGAACTTTGACGTAACGTACGAGCACCTGTCGTATGAGATGGGGTTCTGGAATGTTGAGGGACCGTACGCGTACGCAGTCATTTCGGGAAACTTGACGGTAACGACTAAGGGTCAGACCGTTGTTCGAACCGGCACCCTGGCGTACACGTTCTCAAAGTACGGCGGCGAATGGAAGATCGACTCGCAGGCGTGGGGACGTACGTCCTAGATCATCCGGACGTTCATCCCGCACGGGCCGCTATTAGCGCGTCAGCTTAAAGACCGTTCCAAAGCACCCGTAAAAGCATTGGCCTTTTTTCCCGCCGGCGGCCGTGGTGCCATAGAGTGCCCCGTTTACGTCGAGCAGGTTCCCGGAGGGTTCGATGCCGTCGGGGGAGCCGGAAAACCGGTACAGGACGGCATAATCGCGGCCCGCGATATTGAGTTGGAAGACGCTTCCGCACCCGTAGCCCATACATCCGAAAGCACCCCCCGCGATCGTCGTACCATAAAGTGTATCGCCGACGGCGATCAAGCCGTTTGGTCCCGCTCCGTCATGTCCGGTCATGAAACGATGCAAAATGCGCTCCCGGCCCGACTTGCTCACCTCAAAGACAGTTCCGCACTCGGCGCCCGCGGCGTCGCATACCGAACCGCCGCCGCCGCCGGTAGTACCATAAAGCTTACCGCAACGATTGACGAGACTTGCGTTCGGGCCCACGCCATCCTTACCACCTCTGAAACGGTACGTTACGCGATATTGACTCCCCGAAAGGTTCATCGCGAAAACGGTCCCACACCCACCATGAATACATGACTTCGAGTAACGGCCGCCGCCGGTAGTGGTACCGTATAACAATCCGTTCATCACCGTCAGGCCCGCGTAGGGATAGCCGCCGTCCGGGTTCGAGGTTCCTCCGCCCCCTTCGAAGACGTGAAGCACCTGTTCTGCGCCCGACGTGGTGACGCTGAAGACGATCCCGCAGCCGTGCGTATTTGTGTTATTACACGTGGCGCTGCCACCCTGACTGGCGGTACCGTAGAGCACGCCGTTTTCAGCGATAAGACCGGCCTGAGGATACGCCCCATCACCGGCACTCTGCCCTTTGAAGCTGTAGATGACGCTTTCGGCGCCGGTAGCGGGATCTATCGCAAAGACGGTTCCCCCGCCGTTTGTTCCTCCGCTCAGCGTCGTGCCATAGAGCGCGCCGTCCACCGCGAGTAGGTTCGCTGAGGGAAACGCTCCGTCCGGCGTTCCCTTGAAGCGGTAGAGCACTCGTTCTCGGCCCGAGGGGCTTATTTGATAAACGGTCCCGCATCCGTTGGGATCTGTGCAGCTTTTGGCACTACCGCCCTCAAACGTCGTTCCGTAAAGCAGGCCGTTCACGGCGATCAGGCCCGCCTGAGGGTGTTGACCGTCTTGGCGACCGTACCCCTTGAACTGATAGATCACGCTTTCGCTCGCCGCGGCTTTGAGCGCCTCGAGCAACGCCCTTGCCGCCTTGGGAGAGCTTGCGACGCGTGCGCTTGCGGCGCCCACACTAGCCGGTGCGTCAGGAATTAGCGCCGGCGCGGACTGACGCGAACACGCGGCGAGCGCAATCAAAAGAAATACAGCAGTGACCGGCTTCATAAGTGGCCCTCTCTCTCGGCTTGGAGTGCTTCACTTGCGAGGCCACACCTGCGAAAACTCCTTACCGAAACTCATTTTTGAGGAAAAGGCCCTCGCGCCTGTTCGGCCATTCGGCCTATGAGTTAGGCCAGTTGCGCCGACGACATCATGCGGCCAATGACTTCTGCGCGGTTGGGTAATTTCGAAAAGCCGTGCAACACCTTCTCAAAGCCGGGCGTCGTGTATAAACCGGGCTACAGGTACGAAAGAGCGCTTCGACATATTAACTCACTTCCGACTTCTACACCGACTTCGCAGCGCTGAGAATTACGTCGACCACGCGGTCTGGTTGCGAAAGCATCGGCACGTGACTCGAATCGAGTTCGGTCGTCTTGGCTTTCATGCGTTTCGCCAGAAAGCGTTCGAGATCCGGGTTGACGGTATGATCCTTTTTCCCGACAATGTACCAACTCGGTTTGGTCTTCCACGCAACGCCCGGTGCATCTTGCGTGAAGATGTTCGCAGCCGGCGCGCCCTGCGTCGCCCACACGAGCTGTTGCTCGGTCGCCGAGAGATCGCCGCAAAAATACCGTAGACCTTCTTTGGTCGACCAGATACGTCCATCGACGACTTTGATGTGCTCGAGCACGTCGGTCGCGGGGAACTTCTGCTGTATGCTCAGCGATGTCTCGCCGGCAGCAGTATCGGGAGCGAGCGCGTTGATATAAACAAGGGCTTCTAGGCGTGAGTCAGTTCCGGCCGCCGTGATCACCGTGCCGCCATATGAATGACCAACAAGCACGATAGGGCCCTTCACTACGTCCATCGCCCACTTGGCGAAAGTGACGTCGTTCTCGGGTGTGTTGAGCGGGTACTGCGCGGCGATGCAATAGTAGCCTTGCGCTTGCAATGGCCCCATCACTTTGGTAAAGCACGAGCCGTCGGCCCAAAGACCATGACAGAAAACTATGCTCGGCTTGCCCGCGCTACTCGTCATCGCAGCCACTTCCGTTTGCGCCGATGCAAAAGAAGAACTCGCCACGGCGGCACCGATCGCTGCCGCGCTCGTCTCAACGAATCGAACGCGTTTGATGCTTGTTTTCGAACGCATATTATCGCTCCCATCGGTGTAGTATGGGACTCGCTCAGTTCATAGGTATTCAGCATGGCTCCCGTTAATTTTACAGCTTTTTGAGCACACGCTCGGAAGTGAAGGGGGCTCGATTTTTAGACCGAATCGCATGCGGGCCCGAGCGATAACCTACGTGAAGTCCGGCCTGCTCTCTACGACCTCGATGATGTAACCGGAATTACCTCAAGCAGATGGAACAAACATAGGCAGACTCGCCACAACTGGAGGGACCAATGGACGAAGTACAAGTCGAGAAGTTGAACTATCAGATGCCACCGCTGGAGGGTTTTACCGTCGCGCACTTTCTCACAGTGGCGGACATGGAGCGCTCCGTCGAGTTCTACGAAAAGGTCTTCGGAGGAACAGTGGTGAGCAAGGGCGACGGGAACGCGCCTCCGTACATCAGAATCGCAAACACTTGGCTTATTCTAAATGTCGGGGGCGATCCAACGCCCGATAAGCCGACCGTAACGCTACGACCTCCTCCCAATCCCGACGAGATCAGCAGCTTCATGAATATCCGCGTAGCAGATATTCAAGCGTGCTATGAGCTATGGAAGAGTCGAGGAGCGGAGTTCATAACCCCACCTATCGACAAATACGGCGAGACGCGCTGTTACATCCGCGACCCCGACGGTTACATTATAGAAATAGGGCAAAGCAAGCCCGGTTTCAGGTATGGTTAAAGAAAAGGTCGTCGTGATAACGGGCGCATCGCACGGTATCGGCGCGGGTCTCGTGTCTGCGTACAGGGAAGCCGGATACAGCGTCGTTGCGAATTCGCGCTCAATCGGCGCCGGCACGAATCCGGGCGTCGTCACTGTCGCGGGAGATATCGGCGAACCGGAGACCGCCGACCGCATTTTGAACGAAGTTGTCGAAAGGTTCGGCCGCATCGATACGCTCGTTAATAATGCGGGCGTCTACATTTCGAAGCCTTTCACGGAGTATACGCAGGCGGACTACGACGCGATGCTTTCGACGAACATCGCGGGTTTTTTCTATTTGACGCAGCACGCGGTGCGGGTAATGGAACGTCAAGGATGGGGTCACATCGTTAATGTCACCACGACCGCCGCGGAACAACCGATCAGCGGCTCTCCGGCCCTCTTGGCGTCCTTGACGAAGGGTGGCCTGAATGCCGCGACAAAGGCGCTCGCGATCGAATACGCGCAGCGGGGTATCCGCGTGAACGCGGTCGCGCTCGGCATCATAAAAACACAAGAGTCAGCCTCGTATGTGGGACTAGAGTCGTTGGAGCCGCTGCGCCGTTTGGGCGAGATCGGCGACGTTGTATCGGCTGTGATGTATTTAGAACGCGCCGAATTTGTAACCGGTGAGATATCGCACGTCGACGGTGGTCAAAGCGCGGGCCACTGGTAGGTCCGCTGTACACGCATGCGATCGTCCTCCTTACGGACGCTTCGTGTGCCGAAAGCTTACGCCGAGGCCGTGCCGCCTTCGGGAGTTTACCATCCGTCCCATCGAGCTCGTGAAGCACGCGCATCGTGCCGTCCGAGTTGCACTTCAAACACCACTCCGGCGCCTGCCGACCCTCCAAGTTCCGTAGTGCCGTAAAGCTTATCGTTCATGACGGTGAGGCTCGCGCGCGGCTGCCTGCCATTATGCCCTGTGAAGCTGTGGAGCAAGCGCTCCGTGCCGTCCTTCGAAAGCGCGAAAACGGTACCGTCGTGTTTTATCCGCCACCGTTGGTGGTGCCGTAGAG
>DATAPM010000245.1:0-13606 GCA_036265225.1 Vulcanimicrobiaceae bacterium | reverse complement strand
CTGATGGAGCATTTCTTCCCCCTTCGGGCATTGCCTCAAAGTGCAACGGAAAGCGGTTCACGAGAAAACGGGCGAATACGCGTTCGATACGCGTCAACAAGGGGCAGTTAACAAACATTTGGGCATCAGAGACTCTGCGGTAGGATAAAGCCGCATGCACCGGCTGCTTCCACCCGACCTTCGTCTCGCTACCGTGCTTCCGGCCGGCAGCTTGTACGCCGTGGGAGGGCGGGTCCGCGACGAACTGCGGGCCGATTTGGAGCGCTCGCCCGCTCCAACGAAGGATCTCGACTACGTCGTAACGGGCCTGCCGCTCGAAGAAATCGCCCGTCGCTTGGGGCCGGTCGGGCGGATCGACGTGGTCGGCGCCTCGTTTTCCGTGCTAAAGCTGACCTTCGATGGCCGGACCGTCGACATCGCCCTACCACGCCGCGAGCGTTCGATCGGCATCGGCCATCGCGATTTCGAGGTGGATAGCGGCCCCTGTGTGACGCTCGAACAGGATCTCGCCCGGCGTGACTTCCGCATGAATATGCTGGCTCGGGCCCTTCCTTCCGGCGAGCTGGTCGATCCTTATGGGGGCGAGGCGGACATCCGCGCGCGCCGGATCGACATTTTGACGCCTCAAAGCTTCGGAGAGGACCCGCTGCGGATGCTGCGGGCCGCCCAGTTTTCGGCACGCTTTGAGTACGAAGTGACGGCCGAAACGAGGGCGGCGATGGCTAAAGCGGCCCCGCTGGTTCGTTCCGTTTCGGCCGAACGCGTCAGCGAAGAGCTGGGCAAGCTCTTCATCCAGGCGCGCCGGCCTTCGATTGGCTTGGAACTGCTCCGCCAGACCGGCGTGCTGGAGCAGCTCTGGCCCGAGCTCCTGGAGGGGGTTGGGATCGAGCAGAACGAGTGGCATGCGTTCGACGTCTGGAACCACAGCCTGGCCACCATTGACGCTTCATCGCCTGGCGACCTAACCTTACGCTTATCTGCTTTATTCCACGATATCGGCAAGCCTCGGACGAAGGAGGGGCCGCACTTTTACCGGCACGAGCTCGTCGGCGCCGACCTTGCGCGGGCGATGCTGGAGCGATTCCGTTTTCCCAACGAGATCGTTCAGACGACCCAGCACCTGGTGCGGCAGCACATGTATTCGGCCGACCCCGAGCTGAGCGACGCGGCACTGAGGCGTTTCATACGCCGCGTAGACCCCGTAAATATCGAACGTTTGTTCGATCTGCGCCACGCCGACATCGCCGGCAGCGGCCTGCCGAAGCGCGACGGCAGCAATGAGGCCTTCGAGGCACGCGTTCGCGCCGAGCTCGCCCGCAAGCCCGCCTTTTCGATTCGTGAGTTACAGATCGGGGGCGACGACGTCATTACTGCGCTCGTTGCGCGCGGCGAAGCGCACGCCGGTTTCGCCGGTGACGAACGCGTCGGTGCCGCGCTGCGCTGGTTATTCGAGCAGGTCACCGATGAGCCCGAACGTAACGAGCGGACCTTGCTGCTGACATTGCTCGAGCAGTATTTGGACTCCGCGGGGTAACGGCGCTGGCTCGCATCATCGCACTCGTCAACCAGAAGGGCGGCGTCGGAAAAAGCACGACGACCGTCAATCTCGGCGCGGCGCTTGCACTCTTCGGTCGTCGCGTACTCATCGTCGATGCCGATCCGCAGGGGAATACGACAACGGGTCTCGGCATCGAAAAAGCGCGCTTAGAACGCGACGTTTATCACGCGCTCGTTGGAGAGATTCCCCTCGAACGCATCATCGTTCCGACCGAAATCGAAAATCTCGTCTGCGCACCGGCAACGATCAATCTTGCCGGCGCCGACGTCGAGCTGGTCGCCGCGCTGTCGAGAGAAACGCGCCTGCGTCAAGCGCTCGCGCCGATTGCCGGGCGTTACGATTTCGTTCTCATCGACTCGCCGCCGTCGCTCGGTTTGCTAACGATCAACGCGTTAACCGCTGCAGCCGAGTGCATCATTCCGGTGCAAGCCGAGTTTTATGCGCTCGAAGGACTCGCACAGCTCACTGGGGTTATCTGGCGCGTGCGCGACGCGCTCAATCCGACGCTGCACGTCAGCGGAGTGCTGGTGACGATGTTCGACGGACGCACGCGTCTAGCGATGGAAGTCATCAAGGAGCTGGAACGCTACTTTCCCGAGCAGATCTTCAAAACGCAGATACCGCGAAACGTGCGCCTCTCCGAAGCGCCGTCCTACGGAAAGCCGGCCATTCTCTTCGATCTCAAGAGCCGCGGCGCGCAAGCCTATTTGGCGGTGGCGCGCGAGATGCTCGCACCGGCGCAGCGACTCGCATGAGCACGCCGCGGCGGGGATTAGGACGCGGGCTGGGAGCGCTGCTCGGCGACTCGGCGGTTCCGACGTCAACCTCGCAGGAGTTCGTGCGCGAGATTTCCGTCGCCGAGATCACGCCCAATCCATTTCAGCCGCGTAAGACGTTCGACCCGGGAGCACTCGACGAGTTGAAGTCATCGATCGCCGAGTACGGCGTGCTCGTGCCGATCATCGTGCGCCGCAGAGGCGAAAAATACGAGCTGGTAGCGGGCGAACGGCGGTGGCGCGCCTGCGCCGCCTTGGGTAAGGCGACGGTTCCCGCGATCGTGCGCGCCAGCGACGACCGCCAGACGCTGGAGTTCGCGATCGTCGAGAACCTGCAGCGGGAGAACCTCAATCCGCTCGAAGAGGCGGCCGGCTTCGCGTATCTCATCGAAGAGCACGGCCTCACCCAAGACGAAGTGGCGCGGCGACTCGGCAAGAGCCGCCCCGTGGTCGCCAACACGCTGCGGCTGCTGGCGCTCTCCGACGCGATCAAGGCGATGCTGGCCGGCGGCGCCCTCTCGGCCGGGCATGCTCGGGCCCTTCTTACCGTGCCCGAGGATCAGCGACTCGCGCTGGCTCAACGTGCCGTGAGCAGCGGGCTCACCGTCCGCGCGCTCGAGGAGCTGGCGGCGACCGCCGGGCCTCCTCGCGCGACGCGCCAAAAACCGGCGCCGGCGTCGCAAGAACTCTCTCCCGATGAGGCTGCCTTTGTGGCGCGTCTGCGCGAGCGCTTCGGTACGGCGGTCGAATTGGTGCGCGATCGCCGCGGAGGACGCATCGAACTCCGCTTTGCCAGCGACGAAGAGCTCTCGCGCATCGGCGATCTGCTGCTCGATTAGTGTTCCTTCCGTTCTCGCGCCTCGTTGCGCTCGCCATGGCCGCCGTACTCTGCTTTTTGCTGCTGGTTCCGATGGCATTGGCGCGGCACAACCTGGGACTCGCAATCTTTATCGCTCTCGTTTTCTTGGCGTATCTCGCCGGCAATATCGTGCTATGGCGACGAATGCGACCGCGGCGCTGATACGTGCGCGCCGGGCACGCTCGTTGCGCGGCATATACGTGATTCTTAACGAGCATCTCGAAATGCTGGATATCGCCAAGGCGGCACTCGACGCGGGCGTTACGGTGCTGCAATATCGCGCCAAGCTCGGCATCGTCCCGGAGCATTTACGAGCGCTGCGTCTGCTTACCAGCGAAAGCGATGCGCTTTTGATTGTAAACGACGATTGGCGCGCGGCAAAAACCTTCGACTGCGACGGCGCGCATCTCGGTCCCGGCGATAGCGGTTTTAGCGACGTCGCGGAGGTTCGCTTCAACTTGCCCGATGCACTGGTCGGTCTCTCCTGCGGAACGATCGAAGAGATAACGAAGGCAAACGCGGCCGACGTCGATTATCTCGGCATCGGCAGCGTCTTTCCAACGGCGTCGAAAGCCGATGCCGGCGCACCGATCGGTATCGACGGACTGCGCACGCTTGCCGCGCAGACGTATCTTCCGGTAGCGGCGATCGGCGGCATCACCCCGCGGAACGTGGAGGAAGTCCGTGCTACCGGCGTGGCGATGGCGGCCGTCATATCCGCCGTTGCCGCGGCTCGCGATCCGCGCGGAGCCGCAAGCGAGCTCGTCGCCGCGTGGGGCGACGGAATACGCGGCGAGTCGTGAGCGCTTCGGTCTGCTCGATCGGGACGACCCACCCGTGGAACGTGGCCGGCGTCGGGCGCGACATCGTGGTCGGCACATCGCTGGAAACGCGGGTTTTCACCGCCGTGGCTGCGGTCAGCGCGCAAGATCGCCGCGGCGTCATCGCTCTTCATGCCGTGCCCGACGCGGTGTTGGCCGCGCAGATTGACGCACTCCCTTGGGACTCCGCGGGGGCGGCCCGGATTGGCGCACTCCCTAACGAGTCCGCAGTTCGCATCGTCGCCTGTCAGCTCAAGAGCCGTCCTTGGCTTCCCGCCGTCGTCGATCCGGTCTTTGCCGCCAGCCGCGGCGGGGAGCTCGGCGACGAGGAGGCCCGAGCGGCAACTCGCGACGAGCTGGGCACCCTTCCAAACGTAATCCTGACGCCGAACCTGGGCGAAGCGGCATGGCTGCTCGGCGAACCGCAGATCTCGCGCGCCGCTATTTCTAATGCCGCGCTGGCGCTTCGAGCCCGCGGTCCGGCTGCAGTTTTGCTCAAAGGAGGCCATCTTGCCGGGGAGCCGACCGACGCGTTGGCGACGGCCGACGGCGTGACGCTGCTCGGCGAGCCGCGCATTGGCGGTTCGATGCCGGGCGCGGGGTGCACGCTGGCGATCGCGCTGGCCTGCGCGCTTGCCGCCGGCTCACCGTTGCTCGATGCGGTGCGATCGGCGCGTGCCTACGTTCGCGCCGAGCTCGCGCGGCACTGAGCCGCAGCGCAGGTTCCACGGCTTCGCTGTAACATTGAGGCGCGGATGACTTCCACCGTTGCGGCGCGCCCGCGCGTCATGTCGGGAATGCGGCCGACCGGCGATCTGCACCTCGGCCATCTCGTCGGCGTTTTGACGCAGTGGGCGAACTTCTGCGACAGCGCCGACGCGTTCTTCGAAATCGCCGACCTTCACGCGTACACGACCGATTTCGACGATCCCGTTAAGATTCGCGCGGCGCGCGAAGAGATGGTCGCCGTTTGGCTCGCCGCCGGCGTCGACCCCAAACGCGCAACGATCTTTCTGCAGTCCGGCGTACCGGAGATCGGCGAACTCTTCGTACTGCTATCGATGATCACACCGGTCTCGTGGCTCGAGCGCGTTCCGACCTATAAAGGACAGATCGAAGCGCTCGGCCAGCAGATCGCAACCTACGGTTTTTTGGGGTACCCGCTGCTGCAGCTTTGCGACATCGCGGTCGTTCGCGGCCAATACGTGCCGGTCGGGCGCGACCAGGTTGTACACCTCGAACTCGGCCGCGAAATCGTTCGCCGTTTCAACCATCTCTACGGCGACGGCAGCGATATCCTGGTAGAGCCTCAGCCGACGCTCTCGGACTTCCCCGAAGTTCCCGGCATCGATGGCCGCAAGATGAGCAAGTCGTACGACAACGCAATTCTCGTCGCCGACGACGAAGACACGACGACGCGTAAAGTGCGTTCGATGATTACCGATCCGCAGAAAGTGCACCGCGGCGATCCCGGCCGCCCCGAAATTTGTCCGGTTTTCTCACTGTGGCGCTTGGTCAATCCGCTTCGCCTCGACGGCATCGCCGCCGAGTGCCGCTCCGGCGCGCTAGGCTGCGTGCAAGACAAAAGCGATTTCGCCGAACAGCTTAACGCCTATTTGCGTCCGGTGCGCGAACGGTACGCCGCCTACCGCAGCAATCCCGGCGAAGTGCGTCGCATCATCGCCGAAGGTACCGCTCGCACCCGAGAAATCGCCACTTCCGTCGTTTCGGACGTAAAGCGCGCGATGCGTCTAACGTAAGCTATGCTTTAAAGTGCGGTAGGTGCTTGGCGATCGACTCGAGCGCCCAGTCGATGTCCTCGAGGGACGCAGCGTATGAAAAGCGCAGATAGCCTTTGCCCGCGGCACCGAACGACGAACCGCCGCCGCACGCTACGCCGCCTTCTTCTAAAAGAAACTTCGCCAAAGCGCGATCATCTTGTGTGATCGAGCTGACGTTGGGGAAAGCGTAGAACGCACCTTCGGGTAACAGGCACGAAATGCCGGAAATCTCGTTGAGGCCGTTAACCAAACGATCGCGGCGCTGGCGGAAGATCTCGTTCATTCGCAGGACCGGCTCGTCGGGACCGGTAAGCGCGGCGATGCCGGCCATCTGCACGAACGTCGCGACGCAGCTGAACGTGTTGTTATTGAAGAGCGTCACCGTGCGCGCCAACTGTTCGGGCATGATCGCGTAACCGAGCCGCCAACCCGTCATTGCGTACGCTTTCGAGAACCCGTCCACGACGATGGTGCGCTCGCGCATTCCCGGCAACGACGCGATCGACAGATACTCTTCGCTAAGGTAGAAGTTGCGGCTGTAGATTTCGTCGGCTAGAACCAAAAAGTCGAACCGTTGCGCCAGCTCGGCGATACGTTCGAGATCGGCGCGCGTCAGTACGCCGCCGGTCGGGTTGTGCGGCGAGTTGATGACGACGACTTTGGTCTTTTCCGAAACGCGCCGTTCCAGCTCGTCCAAGTCCATGCGCCAGTTTCGCGACTCGAGCAGCGGAATGGCGTGAACTTTGGCTTGGTGGTAGCTCGCGCACGACGCGTACGCCGGGTAGGCTGGATCGAAGTAGACGAACTCGTCGCCGGGATTGAGCAACGCGCTCAGCGCGTTCCAGATGATCGGCTTCGCGCCGGGGCTGATGACGACGTTCTCCGGTCCCCATTCGGGCGTTACACGGCGGAAGCGGCTGGCGTACTCGGCGATGGTCGCCCGCAACGGTAAGATGCCCGACGACGGCGTGTAATGCGTGTGGTTATCGTAGAGGGCGTCGACTGCAGCTTTTTTGATATCGGCAGGCGTGTCGAAGTCGGGCTCGCCGATCTCCATGTGCACGACGCGCCTTCCTTGCGCTTCGAGTTCGCGCGCCCGCGCTAAAATCTCAAATGCGTTCTCGGAGCCCAGCCGTTCCACCGCAGCGGCCAGGCGATCTTCGTGAACTGCAAGCATGCTATCGTTACCCTCTCCGGAAAAGCGCGTGTTTTAAGGCTCCTGTCGCTTCGCCCGAGCGCGATAGGGAACCTGGACGACTCCGCGCTCAGCCCTTGACGTTGAAATATTTTACGAGAATTTCGCGCGCGATCGGCGCGGCCACCGACGCGCCGTAGCCGCCGCTTCGATCGACGAAGACGGCCAGCGCCACACGCGGGTGGCGCGACGGCGCCCAGGCGATAAACCAGGTCGTGTTCGGACCGTTTCCGCCGGCCGTTTCCACGGTGCCGGTTTTTCCTGAGAACGGCAGGCCGTCAATGGCCAATCCGTACGCCGTTCCACCAGGATCGGTAACGCGCGCCATGCCTTCGCGCACGGCCGCGAGCGCGCTCTGCGTTACCGGCACTTGGCGAATGACTTGCGGCGCGAAGCGCTTGACGGTAACGCCGGCAGCGTTGCGGATCTCGCGCACGATCTGCGGCTGATACAGCGTGCCGCCGTTGATGACCGCCGACGCAACGTTGGTCATTTGCAGCGGCGTCGCTTGCATCGCACCCTGTCCAATCCCTAAGAAGCAGGCCTCGCTCGCCTCCATCGGGACGCCGAAGTTACGCATCTCCCAGGCGTTGGTAGGCCAGTTTCCTTCGTTTTCGCCGGGAAGGTCGATGCCGGTTTTAGCGTTGAGACCGAAGGCCAGCGCGTAGCGGCGCAAACGCTCGTTTCCAAGCCACCATGCAAGGCGGAAAAAGTAACCGTCGCTCGACGCCGCCAGCGCAGGAATGAACGTGGTGTTGCCTAGGCCACCGGCGGCAATGTCGCGTGCATAATATCCGCCGCAGTTCCAGCCGCCGGTATCGTTGACGACTTGATTGACTTTGACGACGCCTTCGGTGAGTGCCGCCGACCCGGTGACCATCTTGAACGTCGAACCGGTCGGCGTCGCCGCTGCGATGGCGCGGTCGAAGAGCGGCTCGGCCGGATCGGTGAGATCGAAAGCAATGCGTTTCCAGCGGTTCGCCACAAAATCGTTCGGGTCGAAGTTTGGGTAGCTAGCCACGGCGAGAATTCCCCCGGTCCAGGGATCCTCGGCAACCACTGCTCCCGAGAGCCTGCGGCCGTGCCCCCACGAGCGAATGCCATGCTCCAACGCTTCGTCGGCGATGCGTTGCAAGCGCCAGTCGATGTTGGTAAACAGCGTATCGCCGGGCACGGCTGCCTGAGCCGGCAGCCGCGAACCCGCAACCACCGCGCCCGTGGCGTCGACGACGACGCGCTGGCCACCGGGCTTGCCCCGCAAGTAGGCATCGTACGTAAGTTCCAGTCCGTCCTTCCCAATGACGTCGTTGGGAGAATAGCCGCGCGACTTGAGGCGCTCGTACTCTTCCTCGTTTATCGCACCGACGTAGCCGACGAGATGCGACGCGGTTTGTCCGTGCGGATAGTCGCGTGTCGGCTGCACTTCGAGATCGACGCCCGGAAGCGCCGTCAGCACTTCCGAGACTCGCGCGACCGCTGCGACCGGGAGGTCGCTAAGGAGCACCACCGGACCGTACGGTTCGCTCGCTACCACTTCGTCGAAACTCGCATAGGTTATCCCGCGATGATGCAGCAAGCGGTACCACAGCTTACTGCGATCCGTTCCGATCATTTCCGCGAGCGTCTCGAGCTCGGCCTTGACGTCGGTGACCTCTGAGGGAATGAGCGCCACGACGAACGACGGACGGCTTCGCGCCATCACCTTACCGTGGTCGTCGTAAATCATTCCGCGCGGCGCCGCTACCGGAATCAGGCGAATTTGATTGGCTTGCGCGGCGGCACGATAACGCGCGCCGTCGACGAGCTGTACGAAAATCAGTCGCGCCGTCAGGGCGGCAAACGCCAACGCGACGATCCCGGCAAAGGCGGCGACCCGCCACCCGGGAAGGCGCCAGGCGCGCGGCCGCGGAGCCTTGGGCGGACGCATCAAGCGGCGGCGTCGAAGCGGCGCAAGACCAACATCGCGGCGACGATCACGGCGACGTTGAGCGCGGCTTGCAGCAGCGCTTCGCGAAGGTGCATCGCGCCGAGGCCGCCGGGATATCCCCCAAGCGCCATGACGGTCCAAAAGATCAGCGCGCGCAGCAACGTTACCACCAGCACGATGCCCGAAGCGAGCGGAATCGAGTCGGCAAAGAACCCGCGTGAGAGCACGCTGGCGACCAATGCTCCGAGCGTCGTGGCGATCGTCCAAGCCGCGCCGGTCTGCGCCGAGAGTGCGTCTTCGCACAGCCCGGCCACCAGACCGTAAATGGCGGCGCGGCGCGCGTCGACGCGAATCGCGTACCAAACGACGACCACCAAAACGAAGCTCGGCACGACGTTTCGAATCGCCAGATAGTGCACGACCGTCGCCTGCGCCAGCAGGGCAAGCGCGAGCCACGCCGCAGCGACGCTCCATGCCGGTCCGACGAAGGGTGCGACGTGCGGTTTATCGCGTGACGACGACAACGCGATCGAGCGCGCCGAAGTCGGCGGCAGTCTTCAAGACGGCGGTTTGATAAAGGGCGGAGTTGCCGCGTTCGACGGCGGTAATCGTTCCGATGGGAACGCCGGAGTGAAACGAACGGCCCTCGCCGGTGACGACGACGTCGCCGACGCGCACCGGCGCGTCTTGCGCAATGTACTCGACGACGATGCTGGAGAGGTTGCCGCGGGCGATTCCCCACCATCGTCCGCGTTGCATTACCGCCGGAATTCGGCTGGTGTAGTCGGTGGCTAGAACGACCGTGCTGGAGAACGGCGCGACGGCGGCAACGCGTCCGACGGCACCGTCGGCGCCCAAAACGCCGTCGTTGCGATGCACGCCGGCCCGCGAGCCTTTGTCGATGGTGACGGCTCGCGATTCGTTCTCGGGTGGAAACCCGATGACGCGCGCTTCAACGCCGTTATAGAGACTAACGACGGGCCGGACCCCGGCCTCGGCGGCGTATGCTGCGGCGAGTTCGTGCAGCCGCGCGTTCTCTTCGATTAAGTGGCGGTTCTGAGCGCGCAAGCGCCAGTTCTCACCTTGCAGCTGGGGCAACGAGACGATCGTCGTGAGCAACGCTCGCGTGCCGCCGGCGGTCGCGGCAACGACGCGCTCGCCCGCGGCGAAAAGCGTGTTCGCGGCGACGGCAATGGGACCAACCGACCCACTTCTTTGCGCGACGATTTGCAGCAACGCGAGTGACGCGGCCACGATAATAACGGCAATTAAGGCAAAGAGCCTGCGTTCGTCTCGATACGTAAAGATGGTCGCCCCGCTACAACGTGCTGCCTCGGGAGGCCTCCCGGGGCATACTCACTTCGTTTTGGGAAGCGTAAATCCCAACCGCCGCATCGCCCGAACTACGCGGCTCAGCGGCAAACCCATGACGGTATAGAAATCGCCGTCGATCCGCTCGACCAGCGCTGCAGCGCGACCTTGGATGCCGTAGGCGCCGGCTTTATCCATGGGCTCGCCCGTGGCGACGTATTCAGCTATCTCCCCGGGCTGCAGTCGATAGAACCAGACCCTGGTGGTGGCGCATTCGACGTGCGGCGTGTTGCCGGGGATGCCAAGGGCGAACGCCGTGTGTACCAAATGCTCCCGCCCGGACAGCAGTTCGAGCATTCGCGCCGCCTCGGCGGCGTCGCGGGGCTTGCCAAGGGCCACGCCGTCGCAGTCGACAACCGTATCGGCCGCCAGCACGGGTACATCATATCGCTCGCCCAGGAGAAGGATCGTGCTCTCAAGCTTCGCCGCGGCATGGTTGCTCGCGAGCTCTTGGGGCAAAAGCCCCGGCATCTCCGGCTCGTGGTAGCCGCTGGGCCGCACGTCAACCTCGAGTCCAAGCGAGCGCAGCAACTCCAGCCGGCGCGGCGAAGCGCTGGCCAGCACGATGCGGGCGTTGGACGTCACGAGCTGCCTAGTAGTAGCTGCGGCCGCCGGCCTCGACGTAACCGTTTTCGTGGCGGCCGCGCGGATCGTGATGGGTCCAGTGAATCACGCCGCCCCGTGAATAGTATTCGTACTCGCCTTTGACGGCGACGTGGTCGCCTTCGCGCAGCGGAATCGTTCCGGTGAAGTCGGTGTTGACCTCGACGCGGACCACGACCGTGCAACCCGATCCGAGCCGCATCAGGAATCCCTCGTGAGGACTCTCGAGGCCTGGGCGCACGCCTAAAACCCGAGTCACGGTACCGTCGGCCACGACTTGGACGTGGGAACGCCCAGCCGAGTACGCATCGCAGACGGCGCGATCGTCCGGCGTATTGCCGGCGGCGCACCCCGCGAGCGCGACAACGATGGCGGCAACCAAAACGCTACGCATCGTCGCTGAGTCCATAGAGACGGTGCGCGGCGATGTAGTGCCATACCGGCTCGGGAACCAGGTACCGAATGCTTCGTCGCTGTGCGATGAGCGTGCGCACGAGGCTGGCCGATTCCGGAATCTCGGGAAGATTCAGGGGCGCGATCCTCTCGCGCAGTTGGGGTGGAACGGCGGCGATAACCCGCGCCAGCGCGTCGGCGCGAACGCCGGGGCGAGGTGCGATCGCGAAGCGCTCGAGCGCGCCCAGGACTTCGTCGAATCGCACCCAGTCGGCATTCACGAGCGAATCGGCACCGATGATGAAGGTAAATCGCGCATCCGGATACTTCAACGCGAGGCGTGGCAAGAGATCGGCAGTGTAGCCGCTCGCATCGTCGCGAATGTCGGTCTCGTCGAGCGCGAAGCCGGGATTACTCTCGATGGCACCGAGAATCATCGCGCAACGGTGCGTGACGCCGGCTTGCGGCTTGTCGCGATAATGCTGGTTGCCGGTCGGCACGAAAAGAACGCGATCGAGTTTTTCTAAAATGCGCGCCGACTCGGCCACAAAGCAGTGCGCGTTGTGGATTGGGTCGAAGGTGCCTCCAAAAATCCCCAGTCTCATGAATAGGTAAACTCATGCGGTCCGATGCGCACGGTGTCGCCCGGCATGACGCCGAGTTCCTGCAAACGCTTCTCCACGCCCATCTTCGCAAGCACCCGCTCGAAGCGCCCCAATGCTTCGTCGGATTCAAAGTTCGTCATGGCGGCGAGACGTTCGACCCGCTCGCCGGAAATGACGAACGCGCCGTCGTCGCCGCGCTCGACGGCGAAAGCATCTTTCGGCGTAAGCCGTATGTGAACCGGGGGCACGACCGGCTGCGGCACCGGCGCGGATTGCACCGCGCGCCACGCCGCGAGCGTGACGTCGCGCACGCCCTCGTGCGTCGCCGCGCTGATCGCCGAGATCTCGGGAAAGCGTACGCGCAGCTCCTCGAGTGCGGTGCGAGCGTTGGGCAGATCGATCTTGTTGAGAACTAAGAGCGTCGGTTTCTTCGGCAGCTCCGGGTTCCAAGCGGCGAGCTCCGCCTCGATCGTTGCCTTATCCTCGAGTATCTCGTCGAGCGGCTTTGCGCCGTCGAGCAGATGCAACAGCGCTCGCGTTCGTTCGACGTGACGCAAAAACTGGTCGCCGAGTCCGGCGCCGGTATGCGCGCCGGAGACAAGGCCGGGCACGTCGACCATGACGAACGACTCTTCCTCGGAGATGCGCACGAGGCCGAGTTGGGGCTCGAGAGTGGTGAACGGATAATCGGCGATCTTCGGTCGCGCCGCCGAAACGACCGAGAGCAGCGTGGATTTCCCCGCGTTGGGAACGCCGACGATTCCGCAATCGGCCAGCAATCGCAACTCGAGGCGAAGCTTGGCGTGCTCTCCGGGCGCGCCGCGCTCGGCAAAATGCGGGGCTTGACGAACGCTGGTCGCAAAATGCTGGTTTCCTAAGCCGCCGCGGCCGCCTTTTGCCGCAATGACGCGCTCGCCGGGCTCGGTTAAATCGGCGAAGAGAACTTCGGGCCCGTCGTCAGGGATGCCATAGATCATCGTGCCGACGGGAAGCGCGATCGTCAGGTCGTGACCGCTTCGCCCCGACTTGTTCGACGTGCCGCCGGGCTTACCGGATTCGGCTTTAAAGTTGCGCCGAAAGCGAAACTCGACCAGCGTCGAGAGCTCCGGATCGGCTTCGAGATAGATGCTGCCGCCGTGTCCGCCGTCGCCGCCCGCGGGACCGCCTTTGGGAACGTACTTCTCGCGGCGCCACGCCACGAGCCCGTCGCCGCCGTCGCCGGCGGCAACCGTTATCTCGGCCTCGTCGATGAATTGCACGCGCCTAACGTGCCTTAGAAACGCAAAATGGGGCCGTTTGCCGCCCCATCTTCACGCGAACCGATCGGCGCGTTTACGCCGCCGGAATGATTGAAACGCGCTTGCGGTCCGTCCGGCTGTCGAACTCAACGGTGCCGTCGACCAGAGCAAAAAGCGTGTGGTCGCGGCCAATGCCGACGTTGGTGCCGGGATAGAAGCGCGTGCCGCGTTGTCGCACGATGATGTTCCCGGCGATCACCCGCTCGCCCCCAAAGCGCTTTACGCCCAGGCGTTGGGCGTTCGAATCCCGCCCGTTGCGGGTCGAGCCGGCGCCCTTCTTAGAGGCGAAAAGCTGAAGATCGAAGTCGAACATAACCGGCCCATTGTAGCAAAGCGGGCCGAAAATGCAACGATAACAGAAGCTGGCAGCCGCTCGCTTGTTTTGTCGAGGTCTAGTACGGACGCTAAATGCGGGTTAG
>DATAPM010000244.1:0-6311 GCA_036265225.1 Vulcanimicrobiaceae bacterium | reverse complement strand
ATCGGTTCGGCCTGCGCGCGCCTGATCGCACCGCGCGTCGGTCGCATGATTCTGGTCGCGCGCAACGAGACGCGGCTGCGCAACTTTTACGAAGACGTCGCGGGCGAGCTGGCCTGTCCGAGCGAGTATACGACCGACCTTCGCAGTGCGGTCCGCCGAGCGCGCCTCATCCTCACCGCGACGAGCTCCACGCAAGACGT
Organism: Vulcanimicrobiaceae bacterium; assembly: GCA_036265225.1. Lineage (GTDB taxonomy): Bacteria > Vulcanimicrobiota > Vulcanimicrobiia > Vulcanimicrobiales > Vulcanimicrobiaceae > Cybelea. Next base: position 6,111 of record DATAPM010000244.1, on the reverse strand, counting down.
CGTCGAACCCGAAGACGTGCTTCCCGGCGCAGTCATTTGCGAGCTCTCGCTGCCGCACGACGTCAGCCGGCGCATCGCCGCCGAGCGGCCCGACGTTTTGGTAACCGAGGGCGGAAACATGGTCGTTCCCGGCACGCCGCGCTTCGAACGCGTGCGCGAGCCCGGCACCGACTTCGATCTCAATCTCCCGCCGCGCACCGCGCTGGCCTGCATGAGCGAAACGATGATATTAGCCCTTGAAAATCGCATCGAACCTTACACGCTGGGCCGCGGCATCCAACTGGAAAAGATCGTCGAGATTCAAGCCATGGCCGATCGGTGCGGATTCAAACTGGCGGCGATGCGCGCGTTCGATGCGGCGATCACGCCCGAGAAAATCGCCGCCACCCGCGCGGCCGCACGCTCCTTATCGTCGGCGCGGAGCCCAGTCCTGAGCGAGGCCCGTGGCGCGGAGTCGAAAGGATGAAACGCGTAGTCTCCGTTTCCTTGGGATCGAGCAGTCGCGATCACCGGGCGACGGTGACGTTGATGGGTGAAGAGTTCGACATTTCGCGCGTCGGTACCGACGGCAAGCTCGACGCCGCCATCGCGATGGTCCGCGAGCTCGACGGAAACGTCGATGCCATCGGTCTCGGCGGCATCGACGTCTATCTCTACGCCGGCCGCCATCGCTACGCGCTGCGCGACGGATTGCGCCTCCTCGAAGCCGCGAAGAGTACTCCGATCGTTGACGGCAGCGGTCTGAAGAACACGCTGGAACGCGAAGCCGTGCGCTACATGCAGAACGATCTCGGGATTGCCTTGCGGGGAAAATCCGTTCTTATGGTCAGCGCACTCGACCGTTTCGGCATGGCTCAGGCGCTCGTCGATGCCGGCGCCGACGTGCTTTTCGGCGACTTCATCTTCGCACTCGACAAGGACATGCCGGTCCGCGAACTGCACGAGTTCGAGCGGCTAGCCGAGAAGTATCTGCCCGACGCTTGCAAGCTGCCGTTTCAGTTCTTCTATCCGACCGGGAAGAAGCAAGACAGACCGCCCGAGCCGAAGTATCCACAGTATTACGAGCAGGCGGATATCATCGCCGGCGACTTTCATTTCATGCGCCAGTTCATGCCCGATCGTCTCGACGGCAAGCTGGTCCTTACCAATACGGTAACCGAGCGCGACGTCGCCGAGCTGGCGGCGCGAGGGGTCTCGATGCTGATTACGACGACGCCCGAGATTGCCGGCCGCTCCTTCGGAACCAACGTTCTGGAGGCCGCGCTCGTTGCTTTGCTGGGAAAACGCTGGAACGACGTGCTCCCCGAGGACTACGAACGCCTCCTTCACGAGATGCATCTGCGCCCGCGGGTGGTGCGCCTTCACGACGCGCCTGCCTGACCGTTAACGTTCCGCTAACGCTTGACACGAGGAGGCGTTGGGTATACCCTCCGCTCGAATGGCAGGGAGCAGGCCTTCCAGCCGTTCCTTGAGAACCAACCGCGCCAGCGTTCGGAAGGCGCATCATCATACTATGGACGCCGCTCTGGGGCGCCCGTGAGGATCTAAAGGTTGAACGATAAAGAGATCGTCCTGACCGCCGAGGGTCTGACCAAGTTGGAGCAAGAGCTCGACGAGCTTAAAAGTGTCCATCGCCGCGAGGTCAACGACCGCATCCGGCAGGCGAAAGAGTACGGCGATTTGAGCGAAAACGCCGAGTACGAAGACGCCAAGCAAGAGCAAGCGTTCATAGAAGGACGAATTCTCAAGCTTGAGGCGATGATTCGCAATGCGCGCATCATCGACGAATCCGAGTACGCCGCCGACGAAGTCCATCTTGGGGCGATCGTCAAAGTCAAAGACCTCAAAAGCAACGAGGCCTACGAATTTTCGATTGTCGGCTCGGCCGAAGCCGACCCGACCAACCGCCGCATTTCCAACGAGTCGCCCCTCGGCGCGGCGCTGATGGGACACAAAAAAAACACGATCGTGGACGTTGCGACGCCGCGCGGGGTCGTCAAGTATAAGATCGAATCCATCAAGAGCAACGCGCCGAAAAAGGCCGCCAAAAAGGCGTCGTAACGGAGAGCGAACGCTTGGACGAATTCGGCAAGACCGAAGCGGCGCTCGTAGCGGCCAGACGTGAAAATCTGGCCGCTTTGCGTTCGCGGGGCCGCGACCCGTTCGAGCAGCGCCGCTACGAGGTGGATGCCACCGCCGCGGAGCTGACGGAACGCTATGGCTTTTTAGTGCCCGGACAGAACGCCGAGGCCGAAGGCTGGTCGCTGGCCGGACGCGTTCTATCGAAACGCACGATGGGCAAGACGGTCTTTGCCGACGTTGCCGATCGCACCGGCCGCCTGCAAATCTACGTGCGCAAGGAAGAAGTCGGCGAGGACGGCTTCTCCGACTGGCGCGATCTGGAGCGCGGCGACCTCGTCGGCTTGCGCGGCTATATGTTCCGGTCGAAGATGGGCGAGCTTACGCTGCACGTGACCGCGTTCTCGGCGCTGGGGAAGTCGCTGATGCCGCTGCCCGACAAGTGGCACGGCCTTCAAGACGTTGAGAAACGCTATCGCCAGCGGTACGTCGACATGATCGTCAATCCCGACGTGCTCGAGACGATGATGACCCGCAGCCGCCTAATCGCCGAGATGCGGCGCTTCATCGACGATCGCGGCTTCTACGAAGTCGAAACGCCGACGCTGCTGCACGTCGCCGGCGGCGCGGCGGCGCGCCCCTTCGTGACGCATTGCAACGCGCTCGACCAGCTGATGAGCATGCGCATCGCCACCGAGCTCAACCTCAAACGGCTGATCGTCGCCGGCATGGAGCGGGTCTACGAGATCGGACGGATCTTTCGCAACGAAGGCATCGATACGACGCACAATCCCGAGTTCACCATGCTCGAGCTGTACGCGGCGTACTGGGACGTCTCCGACATGATGGATTTCAACGAGTCGCTCATCGCGCATCTCGTCTCGGTGGCCACCGACGGGGGCACCGATTTGCCTCACGCCGGTGAGCGCATTTCTTTCGCGCGTCCGTTTGCGCGCGTCGAATACCTCGACGCCATGGCACGTTACAGCGACGGCAAGTACGCACGCGAGCGCGTGCTCGACCCGGCCGGCGCGCGCGAGATTCTCAGCGATCTGGGGCTACCGGAGTCGCCGACCCACGGACACGCACTCGATAAGATCTTCGAACGCGTCGTCGAGCCGCACCTGATCGCGCCGACCTTCGTGACCGGCTATCCGGTCGTCATCTCGCCGCTGGCAAAACGCCGCGCCGGGGATTCCGAACTGGTCGATCGCTACGAGCTCTTCTGCGCGCGTATGGAGATCTCGAATGCCTTTACCGAGCTCAACGATCCCGACGATCAACGGGCCCGCTTCGAAGCGCAGGTTACCGATCGAGCTCGCGGCGACGACGAGGCACCCGAACCCGACTGGGATTACGTACGCGCCCTCGAGTACGGCATGCCGCCCACGGCCGGTATCGGCATCGGCGTCGACCGGTTGATCATGTTGCTTACCGATCAGCGCTCGATCCGCGACGTCCTGCTCTTTCCGTTGCAGCGCCAGCACGGTTGATGCCCCGCAGCGCCCTAGCGGCCGTCGCGATACTCATCGTATTCGCCGTCGCGCCCGCGGCGGCAAAAACCGACGCGCGCTTTCACTACGTCAATCCGAAGCAGATCGATTTAACCGTCTTTCTGCCGCCGCCGCCCGATCTGGGTTCGCCTCAGCAACGTGCCGACGAACAGGCGGTCGCGCAAGCCGTATCGGCACGCAAGCGCGCCGACTACTTGATCGCGCAACAGAACTCCGTGCGCAGCGTCTTTTTCTTCGCGCCGTCGGTCGGATCGGACTTCACGCCGGAACGCTTCCCGGTCACGGCATCTTTCTTCCGGCGCATCGGTTCGGACGTCGAGAAACTCATCGGGCTGGCCAAGACCTATTGGGAACGTCCGCGCCCCGGCGGCGCGGAAAAGCAGGAGGGATCGTATCCAAGCGGTCACGCGGCCTTTGCCGCCACCTCGGCGATCGTTCTCTCGGAGCTGCTTCCCTCCAAACGCGACGCGATCTTCACGCAGGCGCGGACGTTTGCTGAAAATCGCATCCTCTTGGGCGTACATTACCCCAGCGACGTCGCTTCGGGATGGACCGCCGGCACGCTGGCCGCTTACGCGATGATGCACGATGCAGCGTTCGTTAGCGATTTTCAAAAAGCTCGAGCGGAGCTTCGCCGCACCTATCACTAACGTGCGGTTGACCGTCGAGTACGACGGCGCAGAGTATTGCGGCTTTCAGTGGCAGCCCGCCCTGCGCACCGTTGCCGGGGTCATGGAGGACGCACTCGAACGTTTGCTGCGCGAACCGGTAAAGATTACCGGGGCGGGCCGGACGGACAGCGGCGTGCATGCGACCGGACAGGTCGTCTCGTTTGCGACGTCGCGCGCCTTTCCCATCGAACGGCTTGCGGTCGCGCTCAACGCGCTGCTACCACGGGACTGTAACGTACGCGACGCAACTGCGGTCGATGCAGGTTTCTCAGCGCGCTTTTCGGCCCGCGAGAGAGTCTACGTGTATGCCGTTCTCAACGACCCGGTGCGCCACGCGCTGACGGCGCGCTTCGCCTGGCACGTGCCGCGGCCGATCGACGTCGAGGTGATGGCGGCCGCGGGAGCTTGCCTGCTCGGCGAGCACGATTTTCGCGCCTTCTCGGTGCCGGCTGCGGAACCGGCCGTCCGTAACGTTCGCCGGCTCCGTATCGAGCGCTTGGACCGGCTGGTCCGGCTCGAGATCGCCGCCGACGGTTTCCTCCACCATATGGTCAGGGTCATCGTCGGGACGCTCGTCGAGTGCGGCGAGGGGCGCCGCGACGTGGCGCAGCCGGCGGCCGTCCTGACTTCGGGCGAACGCTCGGCCGCCGGCGTTACCGCTCCGCCCCAGGGTCTTTACCTTGCCGGGGTGGCCTACCCTGACGGCTACGACTCCTACCTCGAGCCGCCGGTCTTTGCCGGGCGGCCGGCCCCGGGAGGGTGTAACATACTTGAATAAAGTGGAGAGGTAGAGTACGGTTGCAAGGCCGTGACAGGGTACAAGTAGCTCTGACCCCGCAAGGGGTCTGCCTCTCCGCTCCTTGAGCGAAGTGTCGCTGCAAGAGCAGGGGGGCGCCCTTGGGGTCGGATTCCAAGACATGCTTTCGCATTTTGCGAATGGCCTCTGCATGGAAGAAAAATCTGCCCAGCCTTTGGCTCCGGTTGTTCCGCTTGGTACCGCCGCGCAATTTGTGAATATCGTGGTCGTCGAATGTATTCGTGGTAATGGCGCGATTCAGGTGCAGTTGGCGGAGATGCGCCAAGCGCCCGTTCAGCGCATCGGGGACCAGCCGTTTTCCGCGATCTTTGAAGTCGGGCGCTTTATCCTTTCTCCGAGAGCGCTCCGCCAGTTGTTTGATAAGACGCAAGAAGCTGTAAGGCAGTATGAGGAGGCGACGGGAGCACCGCTTCCAACCGAAAGCCAATACCTCGCAGGTGCCGCGATGAAAGACCTTCTGAAGCCTCCCGATAAACCCACTCCGCCAAAGTCGGAACCGTGATACAATCGGCCTATGGCGAAGGAGCCCCTAAAGCCGCTAATTTCGTTGGACAACCTAAAGAAGGTTGTCGCGCAGATCGTGAACGCTCCCAAAGAGAAGGTCGAGCGAATCAAGGCGGAGACGAAGCGCAAACTAAAGCGCGACGCCTCTTAGAGGCCATTGCTTTTTTGCGGCTGCATTTCGCAGACGAATACCTCGGAGACAATGTTACGCCTGACGAGGCCGCAGAAATAATAGAGATCGTCGTCCGCCTGTTATTTGGCCTTCGGCTTACTAGGCGTCGTTCGTTTGAGTTGAGTCGCCTTAAGTCTGTCAATAAACGCTTCATCAACGAGGGCGTCGAGTTTCTTCCGCAGCTCGACAATCTTTCTGGCGACGTTCGCGAGGCGCTTCTCGCTAACTAGTTCTACTTCTTTTGACCAGTTAGGGTTTACGCGCCTGACCCAAATAAGGCGATCAGGATAAAGGGCGTCTTCCACTAGCCACCTAGCATGAACATAGCGGGATCTCTCGCCGGCCAGCTGTTGA
>DATAPM010000243.1:0-8560 GCA_036265225.1 Vulcanimicrobiaceae bacterium | reverse complement strand
GACTTCCCGCCCCAGGGCCCGTTTGAGAAGGATAAGGCGAAATCTCTCAGCGAGCTCTAGGCCACTCGCTTCTATAATCAATCTATGCAACCGCCGGCCGCTGCGAAGCGCCTCGATGCCCTCCTCTCTCCCGGCGAAAAGCATCGTGGCGGCCCATTCGGTGGGACCGGCATGACGTGACCTAGCGAGCAGGCATGAGCGGCGGGCCGACCGCTTCGGAGAACGCCCGCACGAGCCGCTCGAGACCCTCGTGATCTTCGCGCGAAAAGCGCGCGATTCGCGGACTATCGCAATCAAAGACGCCGACCATCGTGCCGCTCACAACGAGCGGCACGACTATTTCCGAACGCGACGCCGCGCCGCAGACGCCGCGCCCCGCGGGTAGCCGCGCGCAGGCAGGCCGGCCGGCAAACGGCCCCAAGAGCAGATCGCCCGACGGCGTCAGCAGATGGAAACCAGCCCAGTTGACCTCGGGCAGCTCGTGATAGACGAAGGCCGCGAAGTTGGCGGCACTCGCCACGAAGTCGTCTTCACTGGCCGACAGCTCGCGCGTCAGGGTGAGTACGGATTGGGGCTGTAGATCGGTTTGCGCGAGCCATCCACGGTAACCGATTTCCACGGCTGCGTCGTGTGTTTATGCAACAGGTCGAAGCGCGTGCCCTCGGCGCCGATATGCGAAATCTGCACCGTATATTTGAACGGCTGTCCGGCGGTGAGTTGGGGCATCGTGCCGGCGCGTATTAGGTAGGCCCCTTTCGACCCCGGCAGGTTGAGCACGGTGCCCATTCCGTCCGGATCCACCACGACCGCACTGCCTTCGTCAATGCCTAATCCGTAAACGGTGCGCACGCCGGGAAGGACGTTGTCGCGCAGGATGCGGGCGAGAAAGACGATCGTGCGGCCGATGCGGTCGCGCACGACTAAGTGCGTGTCGGTGATGGTGTCGGCGAGTGCCGGCCAGGCAAAGAGTCCGGTCGTAAAGCTGATGCGCGGCTCGAGCGGGTTGCGAACGGCATCGGCGGTGTGCGTCTCGACGTTGAGGCGATCTCCGGCAACCGAGTCGTACACGACGGCGCCTTGAATGGCTAAGCCGGCGCTGCCGCCACCGACGACGCCGCCGCGCGCGTACACGCGCTTCACGGCGGCGATAAGCGCCGAGCCTTTCCAAATCACGTAGTTGGCCTGGTCGCCGCCTGCGAAGTAGACCGCGTCGGCTTTGTCCACCAGCGGCGCGACGGAGTCGATCTGCGCCTTGGTCGAGCACGGTGGAATCAGCGCCGTCTGCACCGAGGCGAAGTTGCCGGCTTTGAACGAGCGGGCGTCATCCACATCGGCATCCGAGGCGCGCAGGATGACGACGTTGCCGCCGCGCTTGCGCCCGTCATCGCCGAGAAGGCGGCGATGCAGCCAGCGCAAGGTTGACTCCGGCGCGTCGGTCATGCCGCCGCCGTCGAGGACCAAGCCCGGACCATGAAGATGAGCCACGGCCTCGTAGGTGCCGTGTCGCGGAAAGATCGTGAACTGGCAGGCGGCCTCGGCGCGGGAGGTTGCCGCCCCGACGATTCCTAAGGTCACAAGCAAACAAAGGGGGCCCAGAATGCACCGCATACCCACCCTCATTCTCCTACTCGCGGTCGTTTCATCGTGCGCAGGCTCCGGCAACCCGCCGGCTCTGCTCGGCGCCGCGCCCAGCAGTCTCGCCCGCGTCGGGCCGACCGTCCCCGTCGTTGGCGGCTGTCAGATCTTCCCGGCCGACAACCCGTGGAATACGGACATCTCCAACTATCCGCTCGATCCGCTTTCATCGCAGTACATCAACGCGTTGCCGGGAAATCTGCATCCCGATTTTGGAGAGAATCCGGATTACGGTATTCCGTTCAACATCGTTCCGAGCGATCAGCCGAAGGTACCGGTGACGTTCCGCTACAATTCGCAGAGCGATCCCGGTCCGTATCCGATTCCGCCCGATGCGCAGATCGAGGGCGGGAAGAACTCCAAAGGCGACCGCCACGTTCTGGTGCTGCAGCAAGGCAAATGCCGGCTCTATGAAATGTGGGACGCGTATCCCGTCAACAGCGGCGAGAGCTGGCAGGCCGGTTCGGGCGCCATCTTTCATTTGAACAGCAATAAGCTTCGGCCCGACGGATGGACCTCAGCCGACGCGGCCGGACTGCCGATTCTGCCCGCGCTGATTAAGTGCGACGAAGTCAAAGCCGGTGAGATCGATCACGCGCTACGCGTGACCTTCAGCGAAACGCAGCAAGGCCACATTCATCCCGCAACGCACTACGCCAGTAACAGCCGCAAGAAAACGCTGCCCCCGATGGGATTGCGCTTACGAATGAAAGCCTCGTACGACACGTCCGGGCTAACCGGACAGTCCGCCGTTATTGCGGCGGCGATGAAGAAGTACGGCATGTTCGTTGCCGATAACGGCTCGAACTGGTACTTCCAAGGCGAAGGCGGTAAGAACTCGACGTGTTGGGACGACAACGATCTCGACCAGCTCAAGAGCATTCCCGGAAGCGCGTTCGAGGTGGTCGAGACGGGGAAGATTCGCCGGAAGTCCGACCTCTAAACGGATTGCCGAGTGAGCGCCACAGAGCGAAAGGGGGCCGGCAGATGCCGTGCCCCTCTTTCTGAGGTCGTTGTTTTGGCGAGCAGCTAGGGAGAGAGCGCGATCCCGAGATACAGGATGGCGCCGGTGCCGTTGCCGCAATCACTGGGGGTGAAGCCGATGCAGTAGACGTCGGTGAATTTCACCTTGCCCGGTTTCTTGGGCGTTTTGCCCTTGTAGTTAATGTACTGGTAGGTCGGGTCGCCGGGATCCGGATAGAAATAATCGTCGAATTTTTTGGCGACCTTGTTTTTCTTGTTTTTCAGGATCGTTCCGACATTATATAAGGGCACGCTGCCGGAAGTCTCGACGTAGGGTCCGACGTTGCCTGGAATGACGTAGAAGCAGAAACTATACTGGCTGCCGCACTCCAGACCCGAAAGTATTTTTACGCCCGGCATCGGGCGAACCATCATTTGGTGACCGTGACTCGAGACCACCGCTTGCGCGGCCGACGACGACACGGCCGGTGACGAGCCGCTACTACCGGAACAGCCTGAGAGTGCTACGCCCACAACGAGAGCGGCGCTAGCACCGAGAAGGCTTAAACGCATGGTTTGACCTCCTTTGAAGTGCGCCCGTCAGACTGGCGGGTCGCCCACAAACGATGCGAGCCCACGCTTGCATTCCCCTGCAAGGGTAAGGCGGGACGTTTGATTAGTACGAGTGGACGCAGGACTGGGAAGCGTTGCTGTACATCGGTTGCGAGCTGTAGGATTTTTTGCGGAACGGATCGTTTTTCACGTTCTGCCAGGCACAGATGTCGCCGATTTCACCTTGGGCGTTGTTGTACCAACCGGTCGGGGGATTTGGATCGGTGACCGACTCGGCGTACTCGTGGCCCTCGACGATGGTTACGCCTTCGTCCACGCCGCTCTCGTCGGACGGCGGCGTTATCCAGTTGACGCCGCAGTCGTTGGCGTCGGGCATGTACGGAAGGTTGGTGTACGACACGAGCTTACCGTTGTAGCTGGCGGCGCTGTGATAGGCGCAAAAGGATGAGCCGAATCCGCTCGAACTGCGACCGTGCGGCGTTGCGACGACGTACGAGCCATTGGCGTCGTAACCGAAATGCGCAACGCCGGCGAGTGCTTCGGCCGCGACTTGTGCGTCGTTCGGATGCGCCGGAACGGCGTTGCCGTCGTCTTCCCACGCGCCGCCGAACTGGCCTCGCGGATTGGTAATGTTGGTGGTCGTACCGTTGACGATTTGGTAGTACTGGGTGTAGATGTTGTTGAGGCCGCTGCCGCCGACGACCTTGCCGTACTTCACGAGCAGTTTTTTCACCTTATCGGGATCGCCGTACGTCTTGAAGCCCCAGAAGATGACGTACATCTTCGGGCTTACGAGCACGGGGCCGTTGCCGTAGTTGAGCAGGATGCCCGGAGGTTTGGCGCGATTCGCGTTTTTTGCGGTGGCCATATAGTGCGGCGCGTGATAGAGCACGCCGCCTGCGCTAATCCATCCCGGAGCCGAAAGGCCGACGGGACCGCCCGAAGGAGCGATGCCGTTAGCCGAGCATCCGGCCGCGAGGATTAACGACGCGCAGGCAACGATGCCGGTGAACCGAGAGAATATCTTCATGACAAGCGAGGTTTTGCCGGCGCCGGGTCCTTCCCGCGCAGTTGACGATGCTCGTCAGGTTTTCGTCACGCTTACACGTGGAGGTCGCGGGCGATTTGCTCGTGGCGGAGATTGCCGGTTAGCCGCGCGGAGAGCTCGAGCGCGCGACGCTGATCGGCGATGAAACCACCGCGCGAGAGTAGGTGCACCGCGGATTCGGCATCGGCGCGTACGTCTACGCCGAGGCGTTCGCCGGCCAGCGCGCGGCTTAAGAAGGCGTAGCCAAGGTAATGCGTTGATGTTTTGCGTCGCTGGAAGGCGACGATGCCGCGAGAAGCCGCATCGAACGTTGCCGCCGCGTCGCGGCGTGCCCAGTGGATGCGCCCCTCGACGATCTCGGCGATCGTGCCGAGCAGCGAGTCGGGCGGCACGAGGCTGCGGGCCTCACCGATGTGCGTCAGGGTCTCGTCAATTTTTCCGGCAAAGACTTGCACGCGCGAGGTGATGTAGTGCGTGCGGCAGAGCGGATCTCCCGAAAGGACGGCGCGCCCGAGGTCGAGTGCGTAACGCACGTCGCCGAGCGCGGCTTCGGTATCGCCGGCGAACTCGTGCAGAACGCCCGATGCCAGTCGCGCTAAGACTTCTTCGCAGAGCAGGCCGTTGGAACGCGTCAGGAGCAGCGCCTCGTCGGCGTCGCGACGCGCCTCGGGCAGCGAGTCGGGAAGCGCGGCTTTGGCGAAGGCGCGATTGATGTAGGCCAGCGTCAACTCGACCAGCGGCGCGTCGCCGTTGGACCGGCGCAACAATTTTTCGGCAAAGGTGAGCACGTCCACGGCGCGCTGCGGCGAGCCGCCCTCTTGGTGAAGCAGGCCGAGGAAGACGGCATCGCTTGCAACGGATCGCAGATCCTGCGCACCGACCGCGGCCGGCGATTTGCGCAAGTGCGGCGCAAGCGCCGCTTCGCAGTGGGCGAGGGCTTCTTCGTAGAGTCCATACCAATAGGAAACGTAGCCTTGAGTCATGCGCAGACGGCGGCGCGCAAAGCTGCGATCGGCTTCGCCTAAACGCGCCGACTCGGCGGCGATGCGCTCGACGACGTTGCGGGCGCCCGGGAGGTCGCCGGTTTGGCAGGCCGCCATGGCTTGCAGTGCGGCGAGCTCGATATGCTCGCGAGCCGTAAACGAAACGTTCTCGGCGCGGCGAATGGCCTCGACGGCTCGCTGCGCGTGTCCGTAGCGCAGCAGGGTGGCGATCAAGTCGAGCGCCGAGAGACGCGCGGGCATTCGCGAAGAGAGGTCGCTCTCGGTGGCCTCGATCATCTCGATCATGCGCCGCCGAATGCGGTAGAGATGGCGCTCGGAGATGTTGAGTGCGGCGGCGATCGCCTTATACGACGAGCCGTGGATTTCGGCGCGTTCGAAGACTTCGCGTTCGAGCGAGCCGCCGGGCATCATCGAACTCAGGCGCAGCAGCTCGCGCGAGGCGCGTTCGGTCGATCGGTATTGGCCACGCCGTTTACGGAGATCGCGAATGCGCCGGAGCAGGTCCTGATCCACGGGCCTATCATATTTTGGTCACGTTCGGGGGTTGCCTGCGGAGTGGGCTGACCGAAGCCTGACGCGGCGCCGGGGTGCCGATCCGACGCCTCGAAGGCGAGAGTACCGTGGGGAGTGGGTCCGTTCACGGTAGCTCCAGGCCCCAGCCGCAGACAGCTCCTCCCGAAGGCGGACTGGGGCCTGAAGACTTCGCTGGCGGGCGTCTTGCAATGCCCTTAGCCCTGTGCTATAGTCCGCACAACATGCACGTTCGTACCTCGGCGTATTACTATTATTATGGCTACTTCGAAGGAAGCCGGCTAGGTACGCCATTGCTATAACGAACGAGTTCGTCAAAATGCAAAGCCGCCTCGCCGAAAGCGAGGCGGCTTCTTTTTTTAGCAAAACATGCAAGGAGAACGCCCGTGATTGCCCTGGCCCCGACCACTACCGATCTCGACGAGTTCGAAGCAGCCGTCGCGCAGAGCATCGACACCCATCCGATCGTCCGGTGCAACGCCTATACGAGCTGGTTCTCGCGGGGCGAGGCGAGCCTCGAGCAGCTGCGCGACTTCACGGTTCAGTTCTCGGTTTTTAGCCATCTCTTCATCGAAGCGCAGCTTCGCAAGTGCATCAACGCTCCCGACCTGCAGAGTTATCGCGCGGGCAAAGAAATTCTGATGAACGAGTTGGGCGTGGTCTTTACGCCGTCGGGGTCGGTCGAGGGCGGGACGTTCCGCTTTACCGCCGGCCACTTCGAGTGGCTGGCGCAGTTCGCCGCGGCGATCGGACTGGGATGGGACGAGATCGGAAAGCGCCGGTTGGGGCGCGAATCCACGCTGGCCTTCTGCGACGCGCTCAAGCGGTGGTACGGATCGGAAGATGAATCCACCGCCGCGGGCGCCTCGTATGCCATCGAGCATTGGGCCGCGGCCGGCTTTTGGAACCAGCTAATTGCCGGGCTGCGCGGACTCAAAGCCGATCGTCTGCCCGACCTTCCGCTGGGATTTTGGACGTGGCACGATGCGCTGGAGGACACCCATGCGGCGCACACGGACGACGAGCTGCGCGAAGCGTTTGCCAAGCCGGGCTTTTCGCCGGAACGCTTCCTGATTGCCGGAGAGGCGATCCTGGATGCGGTCGCGGGCTTTTGGAACGGCTTAGAGCAGGCACGAGGGGGATAGGTCGCGCGTTAGTTAGACGATATGCTTCTCAGTATCGTTCTAGCTCTCGCGGGGTCGGCGCCGTCGTTCGATTACGATGCGGCGGCGCCGACGAATCTTCAGACCTCCGGCGACACCGTCACCTTTTCGGGCGCGCACGGACGTAGGGTCGGCGGCGTTCTCTATCGCTCGGCGACGCCCGGGCGCCACGCGGCCGTGCTCTTCGTGCATTGGCTGGGCGATCCGGCGACGACGAATCATACGGAGTTCGACGCCGACGCGCGCACGCTAACGGCTCGCGGTGCGGATTGTCTGCTGGTCGACGCGATGTGGGCGAAACCCGATTGGTTTGACACGGGACGCACGCCCACGACCGATGCGCGCGATTCGGTCGACCAAGTCATCGATCTGCGCCGTTCGCTCGACGTGCTGCTCGCACAGCCCGACGTCGACCCGGCACGCGTCGCCTACGTCGGACACGATTTCGGCGCGATGTACGGCGCGGTGTTGGCCGGCGTTGATCCGCGGCCGCGCTATTTCGTCCTGATGGCCGGCGTGAACAGTTTTTCGGACTGGTATCTGCTGGGGAAGAAGCCGGCTAACGTTCCGGCGTACGAAGCGGAGATGCTGCCCTTTGCGCCGACGGCGTGGTTAGCAAAATCTACGGCGCTAGGTTTTCTGTTTCAGTTCAGCGCGCACGACCGGTACGTGAGCGCGGCGCAAGCCGCGGCGTTTGCGCAGGCCGCTCCGCTGCCGCGCGGCGTCTTTTATTACAACAGCGACCATAGCTTGGGCGTACCCGACGCACATGCGGACCGCTTGGCTTGGTTGATTAGTAGGCTGAACCTTTAGCACGGTAGCCCGGCGCCGCTCTTAACAAGGGTTTACGCTTGCGTGCATTCTGGGAAAAAGAGGGCATGGTTGATTTATACCAGTGCACCCGTTGCGAGAGGCCGTTCCTGGCCACTGACGACCGGCTGGTCGCAATGCGCGACGGCCGCTGCCTCGATTGCGCGAAGGCCGATCTGCTCGAACAATCCGGGCTCCCGCCCGACTTCCTTGGGCGTAGCTTTGGACTGGGGCCGTAGCGTTAAAACGACGGCAAGGTGGCCTTTGCTCTCGGGCGAACCTTCCAAGCCCCCTCTTCGCCTGGCGAAGATTTTACGTATTGAGGAAAGAGAGAGCAATCCAGAATGGCTTCGAAGAAACCGAACTTCCTGATTCTCTGGGGCGACGATATCGGTATCTGGAACATCAGCAAGTTCAGCAACGGAATGATGGGATACCGAACCCCAAATATCGACCGGGTCGCCAGTGAAGGCGGCCTTTTTACTGACTATTATTCGCAGCAGAGCTGCACGGCGGGCCGCGCGTGCTTTATCGCCGGCCAGAATCCGATCCGAACCGGCCTGACGAAGGTCGGCATGCCCGGTGCCACCATCGGGCTGCAAAAAGAAGACCCCACCATTGCCGAGATGCTCAAGCCGCTCGGTTATGCGACTGGCCAGTTCGGTAAGAACCATCTTGGCGATCGGAACGAGTTTTTGCCGACCGTGCACGGCTTCGACGAGTTCTTCGGCAACCTGTATCACCTCAACGCCGAGGAAGAGCCGGAGCTGCCGGATTATCCGAAGATGCCGTGGTTCAAAGAGCAGTTCGGACCGCGCGGCGTGTTGCATTGC
>DATAPM010000242.1:0-1835 GCA_036265225.1 Vulcanimicrobiaceae bacterium | reverse complement strand
TCGTTGAGTGCGGGCGCTTGCGACGGGTTGCGCATGGTGGCGTGAACACGATGACCGGCCCGACCGAAGGTGAGCGCCGTTTCCAGGCCGATTCCTCTGCTGGTTCCAGTGATGAGTACGGAAGCCATGTGTTTTCTCCTCGCAAATGAACGGGTGGCGACGCGAGATTGTGGCGACCCGGTGGCCCGGTCGCGTGCGCCGAGCAAGTCTACCCCTTATGAGCTATCGGGTTTCCGAAAACTTCAGAGCGGTGCATTGCTCCGACAGAGCCCGGCGGCACCCCTATCACTTTGTCCAGTTGAACGCGACTCGTCGAGATGAGAGAGTCAGGGCGGTCGATGTGTGGACTGAGCCAGTTTCTGAGGGCAGCGGTGAATATCGGCGAAAAGGGGAGAGTGCGATGAGTGGGAGAAAGGCTTTACTAGTGGGTGTATTTTTGGCAGGTTTGAGTGCTCTGGCCCAGGCTCCGGCCCAAGCCCCGGCCGATGTCGATACGGGGCGGCCGGTGACGGATGATGATATCGCCGTGCTGCGGCAGGATGTGCAGGCGAGCAAGACGGACATCATCACCCGCAGCATGGGATTCACGGATGAGCAATCGAAGGCCTTTTGGCCGGTGTATCGCGAATATGCGAATGAGCAGCAGAAAATCGGCGATCAGAGGGTGTCGCTTATCAAGGATTACGCGGCCAACTACGACACGATCGACGACGCGAGGGCAAAGTCGTATATTGCGCGCGCCTTTAAGTTTGACGACGACATGCTGAAGCTGCGGAAGAGTTACGAGTCGAAATTCGAAAAGGCGATTGGCGCGAAGCAGACGGCGAAGTTTTACCAAGTGGACAACCGGCTGAATCTGCTTGTGAACGTACAACTCGCGAACCTATTGCCGATCATTAAGTAGGTGAGATGAGAGGTGCCGGCGTTTGAAACCGGCGCTCCTCTTTTGTCGGCGTGCCGTAACGAGCGACCGGCCTTCTCACGCGCTGTGACCATTGCAGTGAAGGACGCCGAGAAATCTGGTCCATGGGCCGACGGCTTCGCGGTGCTGGTATGCCAGGACACGCGAGAGCTGATGCAGATGGGTGAGGTCGTGCGCGGCCCAGGTGGCGAGCAGTTGGGAGAGCGTGACGACGCCGAGCACGGGATGGCGGCCACGCTTCTCAAGATCGACTGGCTGAAGATTGAGCGCTCCCAGTTCGTCGAGGTTTGATGAGCGGAGGCGGGCGAACTCGTCGAGCCGTGTGCCAATCGAAACGTCCTGCGGCATTTGCGCGAATGCGGTGCGATCGAATCGATCGAAAGGGCGTGCTTCGCCGTATTGCAGGATGAGCTTTGCGCGTGTCATCCAGTCACTGCGCTCGCCCTCGGTGAGGTGGCCGATGATGTCGAACGGACTCCAGGTGTTGGGACCTTCGTTGTGATGTGTCCATTCTTCGGGGAGGTCGCGGAGGAGGGCATTGAGGGCGGCTGGGGTGCGGGCGAGGAGGGCGGTGGTGTTTCTCAGGTTATGCGGCATGGCGGCTCGAGGTGACGTGCGATTTTGTCAGACTAGGGCGTCTTAACACTACTGCAATTCAAGTCTTTAAGTATTGCCGTAGATGGAGATTACAGAAGAGCAGTATGCACGTATCAAGGACAGCCTGCTGGTACAGCGGGGCAACGTGAGTCTGACCAACCTGCAGTTGCTCAACGCGCTTCTGTATGTCGCTGAGCACGGTTGCAAATGGCGCGGTCTGCCATGCCGAAAAGCAGCAAAACGCCATGAGGCGAGGGAGCACCAGAGGGCGCCGATCAAGCCGATAAATTCCGTGCTTTAAACTGCAATAACGACA
>DATAPM010000241.1:0-3883 GCA_036265225.1 Vulcanimicrobiaceae bacterium | reverse complement strand
CGTTGCGACTCGCCGCCGGCCAGCGTCGTGGCGGAGCGCGATAGGGTCAGGTAGTTCAGGCCAACGTTGCTCAGGAAACCGAGCCGCGCGCGAATCTCTTTGACGATCTGATGCGCGATCTGGTCTTGGCGCGCCGTCAGCGTGAGCCGGCCAAAAAACTCCTCGAGCTTCTCAATCGACATGCGGGTCAGCTCGTCTACGTTCCGGTCGCCGATAGTGACCGCTAGTGCCTCGGGCTTTAGTCGCGCGCCTTTACAGGCAGGACAGACCGAAGCCGACATAAATTTTTCGATCTCTTCCTTGACGTAGTCGCTCGACGTCTCGCCGTAACGGCGCGCAAGATTGTTGACCACACCTTCGAACGACGCGCGGTACTCCCAGGTCTTGCCGCCGCGCGACGTATACGCGAACGTCTGCTCGCGATCGGTCCCGTAGAGAATCAAGTCGAGCACGTCGTCGGAGAGCTGTTCTACCGGCGTCGTGGTCTTGACGCGGGCGCTGCGCAGCACGCGCTCGAGCTGCTGCATGTAGTACGGATTCATCGAGGGATAGCGGCCGCCGCCCAGATTTCGGCTCCACGGCGCGATAGCGCCATCGGCGATCGACTTGCTGCGATCCGGGATGACCTTCCAGGGATCGATCTCGATCTTCTCACCCAGTCCGCTGCAGGCCGGACAGGCACCGTAAGGCGAGTTGAATGAGAAGAGCCGCGGCGCCAGCTCTTCAAAGGAAAGCCCACAATAGACGCAAGCAAACGCTTCGCTGAACGTGAGCTCGCGTTCGGGCTGTCCCGGCGAGGCGGCGATGACGGTTACGATGCCGCTAGACAACCGCAGCGTCGTTTCGACCGAGTCGGCTAGCCGGCTGCGCACTTCGGGTTTGACGACCAAGCGATCGACGACGACTTCGATGGTATGCTTGCGCTTTTTGTCGAGCGCAATCTTATCGCGCAACTCTTTGATCTCGCCGTCGACGCGAACGCGCGTAAAGCCCTCCTTGGCGATCTCCTCGAAGAGCTTGGCGTACTCACCCTTGCGCCCCCGCACCATCGGCGCCAGCAGCGTCAGCCGCGCCCCTTGGGGAAGATCCACGATCGCATCCACGATCTGCTCGCTCGACTGCGTGCTGATTTCCCGGCCGCATTGATAACAATGCGGCGTACCGACGCGTGCGTAAAGCAGGCGCAGGTAATCGTAGACCTCGGTGACGGTCCCGACCGTCGAACGGGGATTGCGCGACGTTGACTTCTGATCGATCGAGATCGCCGGCGAAAGGCCCTCGATATAATCGACGTCGGGCTTCTCCATCTGCCCTAAGAACTGCCGAGCATAGGATGAGAGCGACTCGACGTAGCGGCGCTGCCCTTCGGCGTAGATCGTGTCGAAGGCAAGTGAGGACTTCCCGGATCCCGACAGGCCGGTTATGACGATCAGCCGGTTGCGCGGCAGTACCAGATCGATGTTCTTGAGATTGTGCTCGCGCGCGCCCTTAATAACGATAGACTCTAGAGACACCTATTTACGATACACTCACCGGGCCCAGAAGTATGCGCCCGACCTCGGCAATCGAGCCGCAGGTCGCATCGGGAGGGACGGCACCGGGCGGCAGCCGCTCGGAGCGGACGTTGAGCCAGATGGTGTAGAGCCCGGCATCCAGCGCTCCGCGGATGTCGCGGTCGTAGCGGTCGCCCACCATTGCGCCGTGTGCGGGAGCTCCGCCTAGGGTGCGGCAGGCGTGGGCGAAGAGCAGCGGGTCGGGCTTGACCATACCGACCTCGTCGGCCAGAAATATCGCATCGAAGAAATCGCTGATCTGAAGCAGTGCGATTTTTTCGCGGTGCGTTTCGGCTAAGCCGTTGGTGACGATGCCTAGTTTCATTCCGCGCTCCCGCAACGCGCGCAAGAGATCGACGGCGCCGGGGAACAGGGTGAAGTATTTTACGCGGTACGCATTGTAGTTGTCGGCGCTGCGCTGAGCGACGGCGGGGTCGTCAACGCCGACACTTTCGAGCGCCGTCTGCCACATGCTCGCCCGGATGCTGGCAAGCTTGACCCGCAGATCGTCGACCGAGAGACGGTGCCAAAAGCCTTCTGCTTCGGCGATGTAGGCCGCCTTGAGCGCAAGTGCGTCGATGCCGTGCTCTGCCGCAACCTCCCGCGCGACTTCCTCGGCGGCGCTGTGATACGCGTAGGTGTCGTCGTGGAGCGTATCGTCCAAATCGAAGAGGACGATGTCGATGCGGCGCACGGAACGGACCGAGTAGGGCTTAGGGCGCAGAGGTAAACCGGAAGCCGGTGATCTGGCCCGACGAGTCTTCGGAAAATACGTAGTTGAGCCGGGTTCCGTTCTGGAAGGTCACCGTGTAAACGGCGTAGTTGTTCCCGCCCTGCGACATCGCTTGCTGTTGCGTGAAGTTGACCGGCGGCCCGAGACCTCCCACCAGCGACTCTACTTGCGTTACTTGCGTGTCGCTGAGCGCACCGCTGGTCGACGGCGCCAACGCGGAACGGTCGAGCTTGCCGGACTGCAGCTGCACGAGGGTCGCCTTCGCCTTGGCAAGCATTGCTGAATCGGGCGCCGGTGTCGCTGCGGCTGCGAGAATCGGCGACGCCGGGCAGGCCGCCAGCGCGAGAGTAAAGAGTAGCTTTTTCATCGTATGTACTGAACGCGCTCCTGTAGGAAGATCCAACCGTCATTGGAGATCATCACCGAGCCTGAGAATGGCGTAGAGAATTCGGCGATCACAACGAAGAGAATTCCAATCAGTCCAACCAAAATGGCGGTCATCATCAGTTGGGCGGACCGGTTCTCGACGCCGAAAATGTAGCAGAACGCGACCATGGCCAGCGCGCCGGCAATGAGCGCGAACCACAGGACCGCCGGAACCGCCGAGTCGGAGTGAATCAAGCGCTGCCGGCGCGAATCGTAGAGGCGCTGCATGTTGGCGATGCTCGCCTGTTGAGCCGACGACTCCTTGAAGTTGGTGGGCGAAAAAGTGTCGACGCGATAGCCCGCGTCTTCCAACGCCCGATCCGCGTCCTCGGGTACCACTTGACCGCGTGCCATCGCGGGCCATTCGACGAGGACCACGGTCTTTGAGTACTGCCACAGGTCTTTGCGAATTTCCGAACGCGCCGGCGCAGAGAAGCCGTCGACGGAGTGATACAGATTGCCGACCGCGTCAATCTCGTTCTGAACGTTCTGAACCGTCTCGTCGTACTTCTGCCAGACTACCACCACGACGAACCCCAGCACCACGGCGTAGAGCACCCCGACGGCCGAGAAGAGAAACCCAGCCACGTCGTTGTGCCGCCGTAACATCTCGCTGCGAAGGCGCCGCTGTAAGAGCGCGTGCAGCCCCACGAAGCAGCACACCGCCACGGCGATGATAAACAGCTCCGCGATGAGTCCGGGTATGCTCGTAATCGTATGGGTTAAGACGCCCACGCGGCTGTCTTGGCGACTCGCGCTGTCATGCCTGCGCGAAGCGCACTCCCGCGGGGGCGCGCAACGCCGGCCGGAAGGGTCGGGACGACAAGGCTATGGCTAGGAGGAGATGGTGTCGACCAGTTCGGCCAGGGCTTTATCGAAAATCTTCGGTGCCTTCCCGCCGAAGAGCAGCGATTCGTTGCCCCCGATCTGCTTACGAAGCTCGATGAGCTCGTCGCGAAGCGCCGCCGCCTTCTCAAACTCAAGGCTCGCGGCAGCCTCGCGCATCTTGCGATCGAGGTCACGCGCCATCTTGAGGGCGACGTCGCGCGGCACCTTTTCGAGACGAAGCTTGGCGGTGTTCTCCCGGGTGGCCCCGACCATGCTGAGGATGTCGTGGATCTCTTTGCGCACCGACTTCGGCTCGATGCCGTGCTGGCGATTGTACTCGACC
>DATAPM010000240.1:0-5838 GCA_036265225.1 Vulcanimicrobiaceae bacterium | reverse complement strand
ACGCTCGAGCGCGTGGATGGAGCAATCTTAGGCTCCTGAGCTGTGGAGAAAGCACTTTTAAATACGACTTCGCGAGTGAGGATGCGGAAGGCAACCAAGATTCAACGCTCTCGGTACTCACGCGCGATTCCAACGGGAAGATGCGTCATTTCTACACTTGCCACCCGCACATGGCCGACGATATCAACCAGCGCGGCATCGACCTACTCACGCCCGTCTACAACATGCTCGATCTTACGCCTGGCGGCCGCGGCGACTTGCTTGCCTCTCTTGCATAGTAAGTTGCAGACCGGGGCGATTTGTGAGAGAATCCAGCCACAGGGCAGCGCGATCTTCCTGTTAAACTTCCCGGGCTTCTAGCGAGCGCAAGCCTCCGACTCGGAGGCGTCTTCCGCTTAAATAACTGGTTGCTTGGATATCGTTAAGAAAAGGAGCACAGCAACATTCCGCCTCGCAATCGAAAAAGCAGATCCGGCCCGCGTCCGGCAAAAAACAAGCCGACTCAAAGCGTCAAAGAAGCGCCGCTTGAAGTCCTGGGCAGCATTAAGCAAGTTTTTCCGAGCACGACCTTTTCCGTCGAGCTCGACAATGGCCACGTCGTCCTTGCTCATATCGCGGGACGCCTGCGCCGCCACCGTATTAGAATTCTTCCCGGTGACCGCGTGGATGTGGAACTCTCCCCATATGACTTGACAAAGGGGCGCATCGTCTATCGCTATCGCGCAGGTGAAGAACGCCGGCCCCCACGCGGATCCGAGCAAACCCCCTGAGGCTTGACTAGTAGGGCAGCTGCCTGGGAGTTAGCCTGAAGGTGGCTACGCAGATCTCGACAATCTGCGGCTCGCTCAATCTGCGAAACGTTTTGTTTCCCCACTGAAAATCTTCGCCCGCCGCAGTCGCGTCGTAGCGCGCTTGCGCGCCCGGATTCAACTGCGGGCGCAGCTGCAGCGTCTGCTTCTTTAAGTTGACGCCGTACGCGGCTTCTTTCCCAAAAAGCACGATATTGCCACGCCCATTGGCATAGCCCCCGTAGACGGGTTCGGAGAGGTCGGCGGCGTCGGCCGAATTGCGCTCGGCCTTGATCGCCAGGACGGCAACGGGCGTAGTTACGCTATACATCGCCACATAGAACAAGGACTAGCTGAAAAAGGTTGCCGACTGAAGGGCCGACCCCCCGAGGCCGGGCCCCGGGGGCACCGGCGCCAACATCGGAATCGCCGCCGAACCGTGCCTTCACCCGCTATTGGACCCCAGCAGCGCGACGGCCACGTGCGGCAAGGACGCATCGTCCGTCGCCCAACGCCGTGCGGTATGAGCGTCGTGATGCGCGCGACCAGATGTTCGCGGCGATCGACGGACCGTTGCGCTACAGTACGAGCGGCGAGCGACCAAATGATTGAAGGAAGCGGACCGCGTTACCGACGTTCACCGCAACGGCGAAGCGCGACCAAGCGTTCACGCGATTTTTATGCGGACGCCGGTGCAGTAAGCGACGGCACGCCGCCGAAGTTTCCCGTGCGTAAAAAGGGAGCGTGGCTATGAAGGCTTTCTCGGGGTTGTTGCGCGGCGGGCTGAGTGCCTCGGCGGTCGTTGCGATTGTTTCGGGCTGCGGAGGGTCGCAAACTCAAACAAACGCTCTAGTTCCCGGCCAGTCAAACGCCGCCACCGCCGAGCTCGGCCGGCTCGGAGTGGGCTCGTCAATGGCGGCCGAGACCCAATCCAGCGATCTGCTCTACGTCGCCGACGCCAAGGATGGTAGCATCCACGTCTATTCGTTTCCCGCGGGCAAGCCGCAAGGCAGGCTCCTGGACGTTCGGGCTAACGCGCTCTGCACAGGGAAGAACGGCGACGTCTTTGCACCGGCCGGTAACGACGTGCTGCGCTACGCGCACGGCGGCACGCGACCGATCGCGGCGCTACACGATCCGCTCGCGAGTTCCCCACAGTTTTGCGCCGTGGATCCCACTACCGGAAACCTCGCGGTCTCGGGCGGGTCCGCTACCCGGTCCGGCGTGGCGATTTATGCCAATGCCAAGGGCAGCCCAACCATCTACGCAGGCCGCAACGACGCCCACTACGGCTCGGTCGCGTACGACAACAACGGCAATCTCTTCGCGCTGACGGCTGCCGGCAAGGTGGTCGAGCTCGCTGCCGGCGGCAAGCGATTCAGAGAGCTCGGCTGGAGCGGAGCGCACCCGGCAGCGGCCGGCTCGATCCAGTGGGACGGAAAGTATCTCGCGGTTGCAAGCGCCGCGACGATCGGTCGCTACACGGTGAGCGGCTATCAGGCAACGCCGGCGGGCGCGATCGCGATCAAAGGTGCGGCCAACGTCGCGCAGTTCTGGATTCACAACGGCAAGATCGTTATCCCAGACTCCCGGGGCGTGGCGTTCTACGGCTACCCCGTCGGCGGCAGCCCCCTCGTGGTCATCAAGGACGCCGGCGCCGCGCAGGCCGTAACGGTGAGTCGCGGCAAGCAATCCGCGTTCGCGATCACCACCTACCACTACGATAACTTTCGAACCGGCTGGGACAACGACGAAACGACGTTGACGTACGGCAACGTTAACGCCGGTTCGTTCGGCTTGCTGCACAGCATCTCGGTCGACGACCAAGTCGATACCCAGCCGCTTCTCATCCCCAACGTTACCACGACTCGCGGCGGGAAGTCCGACACTGCACACGACGTGGTCTACGTCGCGACGGAGAGTAACACGATCTATGCGATAGACGCGTCGAGCGGAACCATCTTATTTCAAAACAACTTAGGCGCTCCGGTTCCGGCGCCGTTGGGCTGCAACAACAACGGGCCGAACGTCGGGATCGACGGAACGCCGGTCATCGATCGCGCCGCGGGCGTCATGTACGTTATCGCGTATACTCTGGAGGGCAGCGTCCCGACGTATCGCCTACACGAACTCAATCTCTCGGATCTGTCCGACGTTACACCCTCCGTCATCGTTGCGGCGTCGCATACGCTCACCGACGGCACGACGTACAACTTTAATGCGACCTATCAGCGGCAAAGGCCCGGACTGCTGGAAGCTAACGGAAATATTTATGCCGGATTCGGGAGTTTTTGCGATTTCTCCGCATCGCAGTCGCGAGGCTGGCTGCTGGGCTGGCAGGCCGGATCACTTACTCCGCTTGCGGCAAACCATCTGAACGATAGCCTCGCACAGTCGCCTGATAGCTTCTTCCTAACCGCCATCTGGATGTCCGGATATGGCCTGGCAGCCGACCCGGCCGGTAACATCTACTTCGTTACCGGAAATTCGGATTATTCCGGCGACACCTACAATGGCGTCACCAACATTCCCGAAAGCGTCGTCAAGGTGAGTGCCGATCTCACGCAGCTTCTCAGTATTTTTACTCCATATGACGTTGGCCAGATGGACCAATCCGATGCCGACTTGGGTTCGGGCGGCGTCATGCTATTACCGGTGGGTTCGACTCCATTAGCGGCAGCGGCAGGCAAAACCGGAACGCTTTACGTGCTCAATCAGAATAGTCTGGGCGGGTACGTAAAGAACGGTCCGAACAACGACGTCGCGGAGGTTTCCGTCGGTGGATGCTGGTGCGGCCCGTCGTACTACGCGGTCAAGAAAAAGCATCAGCGCATCGTTGCTAGCGGCGGCAGCAGCGTGACCGTGTGGAACGTCAAAGACAAACACAAAGTGGGCCTGACGTTGGCGGGATCGGCCGGATTGCCGAACGGGCAGGATCCGGGTTTCTTCACTACGGTCTCATCGAACAAGAACGGCCACAATGCAATTATTTGGGCGCTCGCGCGCCCCGAGTCGGTCCCGGGACCGATGACGCTCGTCGCCCTTGCGGCGGAACGGGGCAGCGGTTCGCAGTTGCAAACGCTCTATCAGGCCTCGGCCGGCTACTGGGCGGCGCCCAATGGAAACGCGAACACGGTTCCCGTCGTAGCGAACGGCAAAGTTTACATCGCGAGCTACCAGCAGGTCCAGATCTTCGGTCTCGGCGGATCGGCGGCAACGGCTTCGACGGGACGCGCCATTCCGGCCGGCGCGTATCGCAGCACCGTCAAGACTCCGAACGAGGTTACCGGAACGCTCGTCAAAGTCAACGGCTCGCAGCTTACCTTGCGCACGCGCGACGGAAAACTCGTGCGGGTCGACGGCTCGGCAGCGCTAAAAACCGAGCGCAGTGAAGACCTGATCGCGGGCCGGCCGTTCGATGTGCGGGGGACGTACGATGCAGCCGGCATGATGCGTGCCGCCATCATCGTACGCGCGAAGCCGTCACCGTCTACGTGGCCTCCCGACCGGTAGGGCGCCCGTCGCATGGGTTTCTTCTTTAAGGACGACCTCCAAGACGCATTGACGTGGGCGGGCGGATACATTCCGTACGGTGCTGCCGATCTCGGCGAGATAAAAGCCGTCGCGCAGACGGTGGGTGACGGCGACGCCGGGGAGTTCAACAAAGGTTGGGTCGAGGCCGGGGATCGGATCGTTGAGCGGGCCCGCGCGGCGCTTGCGGCAGGCAAAACGAACCAGTGCGCGCGACGCGTTCATGCGCGCCAGTTGCCACTACGCGTGGTCGTATCGCCCGCTCTTCGGAAGGCCCGTGGATCCCCGCCTGCTCGCGTCGTTCGGCAAGCAGATTTCCGCATTCAACGAAGGGCTTGCGCTTTTCGATCCGCCCGTCGTGCCCCGCGAATACCGCTCGACGGCCAACCGATGCCGGCGTACTTTGTTTCGGCGCTAGGGCACGCGAACGAAGTGCGTCCGTTGATGATCCTAACCAACGGGTACGACGCTACCCTCACCGACATGTATTTTGCATCGGCGGTAGCGGCATCGCAGCGCGGCTACCATTGCCTTTTCTTCGATGGTCCCGGCCAGGGAGCGATGCTCTTCGAGCACGACGTTCACATGCGACCGGACTGGGAGAACGTGATCGCGCCCGTTGTCGACTTCGCTTTGCAGTTGCCGGACGTCGATCCTAAACGCATGGCTCTTATGGGCTGGAGCTTTGGGGGATATTTGGCGCCGCGCGCCGTCTCCGGCGAGAGCCGCATTGCCGCCTGCATTGCCGACCCCGGCCTATTCGGCGCTCCCGAGCAGTTTCGCCCGATGCTTCAGCGATTGGGCGCGCCGCCCGAAGCGCTGCGGGATTTCGGAAAAATCGATGACGTAATTTTAGACAAGCTCGAGCAGGCGCAACAACAAGACCGCCACCTTTATTGGTCGATTACGCAGCGCGCGCTCTGGGTTCACGGCGTGGCCTCTTTACGGGAATATCTTACCGAGATTCAATCGTATACGCTGACCGGCCGCGTCGAGTCGATCGCGTGCCCAACGCTGGTCACCGTGGCGGAAAACGATCCGCTCGCAGCGACGTCGCAAGAACTCTTCGAAGCCCTTCGCTGCCCCAAGACGCTGATTAGCTTTACGGCGGCCGAAGGTGCCGGCAGCCACGTTGAAACGTTCAATAGATCGCTGCTGAATAGCCGAGTCTACGATTGGCTCGACGAAACGTTCGCGTAGGCCGAACCTTTAGCGAGTTACGGCGACGCCGTAGGCGGAGCTCAATCCGGACTGAATCGTATTGACGTACGTACCGGATGGATAGTCGTAAACGAGCACGGCGCCGACCTCCGGGTCGGCAACGTAAAGGTGTTTGAAGCGCTTGTCAAACGCGAGCCGGAAAGGGTCCTCGATATTTTGAGTGATGGTTAGCGACGGCGTCGTGGATCCTGGAGGGAACGCATACACGGCGGCGTTTCCAATCCCAGACCCTTGGTCGGCGACGACAACGTTGCCGTGGCGATCCACCGCATTGCCGGCAGACCACACGATAGGAAGA
>DATAPM010000239.1:0-4188 GCA_036265225.1 Vulcanimicrobiaceae bacterium | reverse complement strand
CCGCAATGATTTCCTCGAGCATTTCGCCGGACACCCGCCCGGCAAGTGCCGCAACGGCGAGCAGATTCAAAAAGCCGTGTTGCATGAAGCCCGTAGCGCGGTCGAGGTGGCGCACCGGGTGATGGAGTCCGGCCGTCGCCTTGAATGGGACGTCTGCGCTACGTGCCGCGGTGATAAAGAATGCGACTTCCGCGACGCTGGGAAACGCTTTGGCGGTCAGACCGCCGCAGCGCAGCTTTGCACCCAGACCTTGCGCTTTCAGGTGCTCCATCGTCGCCTTTAGCGTCGCCGGCCAATCCGCGCTTCGCGCGACCTCAACATAGGCTGGAAGAGTGCCGAGTCCATCCGCGTTCAACCGTGCGCGCAAGCTTTCCAAAGCCTCCGGCGGCGGTGAAAACTCGAGTGTCTCGATCCGCGTCGAGTCGCGCCGTATGGCCGCAACCGTTGATAGCGCGTCCCCTCCCTTGACCAGCGCCGAAAAGGGCGCGTCGAAGCGCTCCTCGGGTGCGGCAAGAAGCGCGACCGGGGCGATGAAACGCCCAAGCATCCAGGCGTACGGCCCGGCACGCTCTCTGCGATATTCGTCGGATGCCTGCTGCGCCGCAAGCTGCGCCGGCGGAAAGAGCCCGGCATAGTCGATCAAGGCCGTAAAGGCGGCGCGCACGGAGGGGCGCAGCGCCGTCGAGGTACTCATGCCACCTGCTTCGACAGGGCCCCCCGCGAGGCTTCGCCAAGTCCGCTGGCGATGAGCACGGCAACCGAAGCGCGCAGCAGCCCGCTGGCACAGATCGACTGGGACTACGTCGAGTTTTACGTCGGCAATGCGAAACAGGCGGCGCACTTTTACATGTCGGCATTCGGCTTCGATCAGCTGGCTTACGCCGGCCCGGAAACCGGCGTGCGAGACCGCGTCAGCTACCTGCTCGCACAAAACAAGCTGCGGTTCGTTCTTACCTCTAGCCTACTTCCCGACGATGAGATCGCGCGCCACGTCATGCTGCACGGCGACGGCATTAAAGATGTCGCCATTCTGGTCGAGAACGCCAATACCGCTTTCGAGATGGCTGTCCGCGGTGGTGCCCGCGTCGTTTCCGAACCGGCCGTCCTCGAAGACGCTTCCGGAAGGCTGATCAAGGCGACCATCGCCACGTACGGCGACACGGTGCACTCCTTCATCCAACGCGATGGATATTCGGGCATTTTTGCGCCGGGCTTCGTCGAGGCACGCCGCTCGCTCCCGGCTGCGCAGAAGCCAGGACTGCAGTTCATCGATCACTGCGTCGGTAACGTCGGCTGGGGCGAGATGGACGCGTGGGGCGACTTTTACGCCCGCGTCTTCGGCTTCTCGCAGCTCGTCTCGTTCGACGACAAGGATATCTCGACGGATTATACCGCGCTGCGTTCAAAGGTCATGACCGACCCGCGCCATCAGGTCAAGTTCCCGATCAACGAACCGGCGCAGGGCAAGAAAAAGTCGCAGATCGAGGAGTACCTCGACTTCTATCGCGGCGCGGGCGTTCAGCACATGGCCATCCGCACCGACGACATCGCCGAAACCATTCGCGCGCTCAAGGCCAACGGCGTCGAATTCCTCGACACGCCGGACTCGTACTACGAAATGCTCGCCGAGCGCGTCGGTAGAATTGACGAAGCGATCGAGACGCTGCGCGATCTGCGCATTTTGGTCGACCGCGACGACATGGGCTACATGCTTCAGATTTTCACGAAGCCGCTGCAAGACCGGCCGACGGTATTCTTCGAGATTATTCAGCGCAAGGGCAGCCTCTCGTTCGGCAAAGGCAACTTCAAGGCGCTTTTCGTCTCGATCGAGCGCGAACAGGAAAAGCGCGGCACGCTATGATCGCCGGCGAAGTCCTCAATCGCGCCGGGCTCGTCGAGTGGTATCGCCGTAATCGCGAGCGCACGGCGAGCATCTTTGCCCTGGTGGACCCGGCAGCGTTCCACGATCGCCCGATCCCCTTGCGTCACCCCTTCGCTTTCTACGAAGGCCACATCCCGGCGTTCAGTTTTTTGGTGCTCAACGAGCGCGGGCTCCAGCAAGACCCGCTTAATCCATCGTTGGAGCGCCTCTTCGAACGGGGCATCGATCCCGGATCGCTCGACGAAGCGCGCCGGCACGAACGGCCCGACTGGCCCGACCGGGCAGCGGTTGCTGCGTTCGCGGCGCAGTGCGACGCGCGCGTGATTGAGGCCCTCGAGTCTGCTCAGATCGAAGATTCAGCGGTGCCGCGACTCGCTCGCGCGCAGGCGGCCTACACGATTTTAGAGCATGAAAGCATGCACCAAGAGACGACGCTCTATATCGTGCACCAGCTCGATTACAAGCGCAAGCGACGCGTCACCGCAGCGCACTCCGATCGGACTTTGGCGCCCGTTGAGATGCGCGACGTCGCCGCCGGCATCGCGACGCTCGGCGCCGGCCGGGACGAAATCGCCTTTGGCTGGGATAATGAGTTCGAGCGCACCGAGATTGACGTTGCGGCGTTCTCGATGGCCGAACGGCCCGTCACTAACGGCGATTGGTTGCGATTCGTCGAGCAGGGCGGCCCGGTTCCTCACTTTTGGACCGAGCGCGACGGCGCGTGGCGGCTGCGTTTGATGGGCGAAGAGATCGCGCTTCCGCAATCATGGCCGGTCTACGTTACGCATCGTCAAGCGACGGCCTACACGAAATGGGCCGGCATGCGCCTGCCGACCGAGGCGGAGTATCATCGCGCCGCCTTTGCAACGCCGGCCGGCGACGAGCGTCCCTTCCCGTGGGGCAACGATGCGCCTAATTCGCGTCACGGCAACTTTAACTTCGAGCGCCTCGACCCCGAACCAGTCGACGCGCATCCCGAGGGCAAGAGCGCCTGGGGGATCTCCGACTTGATTGGAAACGGGTGGGAGTGGACGTCGACGCCGTTCGCGCCGCTGCCGGGCTTCGAAGCGATGGCCTCATACCCGCAATATTCAGCCGATTTCTTTGACGGCAAGCACTACGTGATGAAGGGCGCTTCGCCGGTGACGCCGAGGGAGCTGGTTCGCCGCTCGTTCCGTAACTGGTTCTACGACGACTACCCGTACGTGTTTTCCAAGTTCCGCTGCGTCGCTTGAAGCGATGGGCGACGCTGGTACTGCTCGCCGGCATTTCCCTGGCGTCGTTCGCGGCCTGCTCGAAGAGCGGCTTTAGCGGCAACGCCGCATCCGGTCGTCTGCGCGTCGCCATTAATATCAACCCAACGCAACTCAATCCGATCCTCGCTCAGAATACGATCGAAACCTTTGCCGACAGCCTCTTCTTCAATCTGCTCGTAACGCACGACCAGCACCATCATCAAGTTCCCGAGCTGGCGCAGACGGTGCCATCGCTTCAAAACGGCGGCATCAGCAAAGACGGGCTGACCCTCATCTATCACCTTCGACGCGGGGTCAAGTGGCAGGACGGGGTACCGTTCACCAGCCGCGACGTAAAGTTCACTTGGCAGGCGGTCATGAACCCGCGCAACAACGTCGTGTCGCGACGCGGTTACGACTTGGTCGCCTCGATGGACACGCCCGTCGACTATACGGTCGTGATGCACATGAAGCAGCTTTTCCCGCCCGCCGTAGACACGATCTTCGCCGAAAGCGATACCCCGACGCGCATCCTTCCAGCGCACCTCCTTTCGAAGTATCCGAATCTCAATCAGATTCCATTCAACGCAGCGCCCGTGGGAACCGGACCGTACCGGTTCGTGCGCTGGCAGCGCGGCGATCGCATCGTGTTGCAGGCCAATCCGAGCTACTTCGGCGGAGCGCCCGCAATTAAAGATATGACCCTCGCGATCATTCCCGACGACAACACGACGCAGGCCCAGCTGCAGTCGGGCGAGGCGAACTTAGCCGTCGAGATTCCTTCGTCGGTATATCGGGGCGTTGCAGCGACCGCCGAAATCCGGCGACAGCTCGCGCAAGCTCCGGCCTACACGGCCGTCATCTTCAATACGCGGCGCGTGCCCCTCGACGACGTGCGCGTCCGCCGTGCGCTCGTGCTCGGCATGGATCGCGACGCCATCACTCGCGACAATACCTCCGGGACGGGAACGCTAGCGGTGGCAGATCTAGGGCCTTATTACTGGGCCTTCGACCCAACGCTCCATCCGACGCCGTACGATCCCGCCTTAGCTAAGCAGCTGCTCGATGCAC
>DATAPM010000238.1:0-1732 GCA_036265225.1 Vulcanimicrobiaceae bacterium | reverse complement strand
TGCCGTAGCGCGTCCCGCCGCGGTAGGACTCGAAGATCTGACGCAGCGCCGGCCAGATCGCGCGAATGGTTTCGCGATCGCCGGTAGCGTCGAGATAACTTCCCGCCGCCTCAACGAACCACAGCGCCGCATCGACCGTGTTGTACACCGGCGTCTCGCCGCCGGCCGGCATGATGTTCGGCAGCATTCCGCCGTCGACGAAACCGGCCAGCGTCGTGAGAATTTTCTTGGCGATATCGAAGCGTCCGGTCGCGAGCGTCAATCCGGGAAGCGAGATCGCCGTGTCACGCCCCCAATCGCCGAACCAGTGGTATCCCGCCACGATCGAATAGGCGTCGGGGTCGTCGCGCACCGGCCGCCGGACGACGAACTGCCGTGCGGCACGTTCGATCGGTTGGTAAAACCTCTGCGCCGGCCGGACCACGGGGAAAGCGGAATTTAAAGCTGCGTCCGGCCCCATGGCCAGCGTCACGCTCTCTCCCGGCGCCAGCGAAAGTGAAAACGTGCACGCTGCGAGATTATCGTCGCGGTCGTCGAGCCCGCGCTCGCTCTCGCGCGCCAGCACGTAATCGCGATACCAAACGTTTTCGACGGAAACGTCGCCGCGCTCGGCGACGACCGCACACGGCACCGCGCCGGCGAAAGCTTCGATCGAAACGCCGCCCGGGCATGCCGTGACGCCGGCGTGCCAGTCGCCGGCGTGGGTGTTGCCGTGGAAATCGCGATAGTTCACGAAGGCTCGCAACTTCAAATCGATCGGCTCGGCCGCCCGCAAAGCGCGATATACGACGTAGGTGAGATTAGCGTCGTCCTTCATCCAAACGCGCTTTTCCAGTAGGGCGTCCCCGAAAGCGTACTCCCACACGGGCACGCCGGCATCGAGATAAAATCGCTCGATCAGCTCGAAGCCGCGCGGTGCAAGGTAGTCGTCATTCCAGCGGTTGGTCGCCAGTGCATAGGCAACCCGTCGATAGGTGACGGTCTCGTCGAACTTTGTCACGAGCAAGGTTCGCTGTAGCGGCGGCTCGAGCGCGGCGACGAGCAGTCCATGGTAACGCCGCGTCAACGTTCCTGCGATCGTTCCAGAGGCATACCCGCCCAAACCGTTGGTTACCAGCCATTCGCGCCGCTCCGCCGCTGCTAATTCCCCGCAGATCGACCGCCCGAAGGCGATCGGGTGCGGTGCGCCGTCAGTCAAACGGGTGTTTGCCCTGTTTGCAGTACTCGCCGCATTGCTGGATGAGTTTGGCGACGAGCGCCGTCCATCCGGTCTGATGGCTCGCACCAAGACCGGCACCGTTGTCGCCGTGGAAGTACTCGTAGAACGGAATATAGTCGCGCCAGAGTGGATTGCGCGCAAAGGTCTCGTTGCCGCCGAAGACGGCGCGCCGCCCGTCGCCGTCGCGCGTGAAGATGCGCATCAACCGGTGCGAGAGTTCCATCGAAACGTCCCAGATCGTCATGAACCTTCCCGAACCAATCGGCATCTCGACCTTCAAGTCATCGCCGTAGAAGTAATGGTATTTCTGCAGCGCTTCGATGATTAGGTAGTTAAGCGGAAACCAGATCGGACCGCGCCAGTTCGAGTTTCCCCCAAAGAGGCCGGTCGTCGATTCGGCTGGCTCGTAATCGATCCGATACTCGACGCCCTTGAGCCACAGCGAGTACGGATGCGCGGCGTGTTCCCGCGAGAGCGAACGAACTCCGTACGGCGAGAGAAACTCGCTCTCGT
>DATAPM010000237.1:0-13153 GCA_036265225.1 Vulcanimicrobiaceae bacterium | reverse complement strand
CGCAAGATCTCTTCCGCCGGCGTTTCCACCGAGACGCGCAGCTCGGCTCCGGCTTTCTCCAGCGTCTCGCGTTTGACGGCGTGCCGTCGAACGTTTGGAAGATGAGCGAGATGAGCGTCCATTCCCGCGGGGCCTGCGACTAGATGCAGACCTTGTCCGCCGGCCAATGCACTCTGCCGCGAAACCGGCAAGTTGAACGTGCCGTCCTTCTGTAGTTCTGAGGACCCCAGCACCTCAGACCCTCGCACAAGGTAGATCCAGATACAGCGAAGATACTCGGGCTCGACTGCGACTTTGCCGGTAAGCTTGATGAGCGGCGCCGTCATAGCGTTCTCCTTTTTACATTATGCGGAAAGAGGCGGCGAGTGCCGTGCGGTCACGCGCCGCAGACTGATGCCGTGCGGACGAATTTCGATCTCGTAAGGTTCGTGGTCGGTAATCTGGGGACGCATGCGCTTACCCAGGGCCATGAAGAGCTGCGCCGGATGGTAAGGAAAGTACGCGCGCTTCGCTTGACCGGTCGCGACGACGTCGAGGACCGCGCGCTCGAACTCCAGCGTTTCGCGCAGGCACTGCACGTCGTCCGATTCACCCTCGAGAAAACTCAGGAACTGTGCTCCCTCTTGTGCCGGAAACATCGCCGGCGGAACCTGCGCACAGTAGCGCTCGAACATTTGTTGAAACGCTTTCACGCCGAGCGTCGCCAGCAGCAGGCGGGTCACCAAGGGCGTAGACTTGAGCAACATCCCGCCGCGCATCTCTCCGATTAGCTCGCGGACTAATGCGTAGGCGCGCGATTCGTCCTCGACCCCGCCAGCCCGCTCCACGAGCCCAGCGGTTTCCCGTTGGCGTTCCGCAACGCGCGTGCGCGCTTCGGCAAATGCGGGCAGCCGCTCGCGCGGCGCGACCGGGCGGATCGCCTCGGCCTGCCGGCCCCGCCGCGCCCAAAGGCCGCGCAGCCATTCGAGTTGTTCGTCGTGCTGAGCTCGTTCGATCGCCCGCAGTGAGTCGGGGTGCGCCTCGAAAACGAGAGCGTGAAGATTGGGAAGCCGCGGAACGACGTGTTCGGCCAGCAAGCGCAGCTCGCGCGAAGCCAGACCGTGATGCGCATCGAGATAAAAGCCGCGGTGCAGATGGCCGCCCGCGACGTGAATTTCCCAGACTCGCTCGAAAGGTATCGCATCGAGCACGCTCTCGACGCTTTGCCGGCCATTGCGCTCGTTGGCGAGCAGATTATGAAGGTCGAGAAGAATTCCGCAGTCGGCGTGCTGGGCGACGGCGGCAAAAAAAAGGCCGTCTTCCATGTCTGCGTCGCATGGAGGAAAATAGTTGACGCCCGTTTCGAAAGCGACCGGAACGCCGAGCGCCTCACGCAGCCGCTGCAGGCGTTCGACTGCGACCGCGACGGCATCGAGCGACTGTGGCGGCGGTAAGAGGAAGCCGGTCCACCGCTCGCCTTTGCCGTGCAGGACTCGATTGAAGCTGAGATGCTCGCTGACAAACGGTGGTTTTAGAACGCGCACGTTTTCGGCCAGCAGTTGTAAGGCGTCGATGCCCGGGGCTGCCGCATTTCCTACCGGCAGCCCCACGCTGTGGACGAGGCGGGTCGTCGGAAGCGCCGCGAGCTCGGCAAGCTTTCCGGCGTTCGCCGCGATCCCTCCGGCCGCATCGACGCTCCAGAACGTCTGAGGCTCGATCTCCAAGAGATCGTATGCCGTCAGGTCGATGCTGCGCCGGAGTTCGTCCAACTCGCTGAAGTAAACGAGGCCGACTCCGAGGTCCGGGATCAACGAAGCTGGACATCCTCGGCAGGCCGCACGGCGGCTTCTGCCGTCACGAAGTAATCGATTTCATTCACGAAGTTCAAATCACGCCCGGAGAAACAACCAGGATGCCCCGCGGCAGTCATAATCTCCGCAATCACCTTTTGCGTTTGCTCGAGGCTCAACCCCGCGGCCGGCAAGGAAACGTAAATGGGCCGGGCTTGCCTTGAAATAGCCATAGTGACCCTTTCTTTTTTAAGCTAGGCGTTTACCGGACCATCATAACGTCGCGCCTCTCGCCGAACTCTCCGTAGACTCTTCGACCCGACTTGAGCTGCCGCGCCAGCACCGTCGTCTCGTGCGTCGGTTCGACGCCCAGGCGCTGGCGCAAATAATCGCACAGCGATTCGTATTGGCGTTCCGCGCGATCGCGCAACCCGAGCGCCGCGAAGCAGCGCATGATCAGCCGCGTCGCCCCTTCGTGCCCGCGCTCTGCATCCTGAAGCTTGAATCCGGCGCTCAACGCGCCCGCAAAGTCGCGCGCGGCCTCGGCCCGTTGCGCCAACGTCTCTAAAGCGCACGCGTAGGCGGCGGCGCAGCGTACGCGCATCGGCTGGAGCCAATCGGAAGTCTCACCCGCGAGAAACTCACCGCCGTATAACGCGATGGCCGTCTCGAGCGATTCGGGGTCGTCGCTCTTGCATAATGCGAAAAACGTCTCGACGTCTGAACGTACGCTCGCGTTGATGCTCCAAGCATATCCGCCGGTAACGGCAACGATCGCATCCGATCCGCCGAGCAGAGGCCGCAGGTATCCGCGCGCGCCGCTGGCCGCCAGATGCAGACGATGCGCCACGGCTTCGGGGTCGAGCTCCGGCCAAAATGCTGCCGCGAGCTCGTCTTTTGTAGCGGTGCGCCGCGGATAAATCCCGAGATACTGTAATAGCTCGCCGCCTTTTTTGAGCGATGGGCCGGACTGCCATTCGCCGAGGCCGCGAATCGAGAATTGGCCGAGAAATCGAAACTCAAGGCCAAAGTTTAGGTCGCGGAAGCTCATCGTCGCGATGTTCTCGAGGAAGGGCAAATAGGAAGCACCGCTGCCCCTTTTCGTAAGCGGATTTACAGCCTAGCACTACCGAAACGCGCGCACAAGTAGGCTGTGACGCGTTAACGCGTCAACAGAAATTTCAGACTTTTCAGCAAGCGAAAAAGGAGAGCGCCCCGAGAGGCTGAGCTAATTGTGATTTGCATCCGCGCCTGCCAGGCGGGCGCGGATGCGAGGCTTTTGTTACCGGCCTAGGCGCAACTGCAGGGTTTGCTGCATCGTCTGCCCGGTCGCAGGATCTTTGGCCGTTACGCGAACCGTGACCGACTGCTGACCCATGAGCGCTCCAAGGGAGACCTTAATCCTGAAGTTTCCCTGGCCACCGGCCGTCGTCGAACCTTTGAACTGACCGGTAGAGGTCGGCGTCGGCCCGGCAGTTACGGTTATCTCGCCGTTCGGTACTGTGGTTCCGGCGACGACGAAGGTCTGGCCAACCGGCGTGTTTTCATCCGGCTGCGTGATATTGAGCTTCATGTTCGAGCGGCGGATTGCAAACGACCACGTATGGTCGAAGTTGGAGCCGCCGGCGTCGCGGCCGCTCACGCGGACGGTGTGCGAGCCAAAATCGTACGGAGCCGGCGGTTTATAAGAGAAGGCGGTCGCGGAAATTCCGCAGCGATACGTGACGTCGTTGCCGTCGAGCCGAACGCGTACCGATCCAGCCGCGACTCGGCGGCTGAAATCGGCCGAGATCACGATGAACCGATCCGTTGTGTTTGAGTCGGGAGCCGGCTGACGGTTTCGCAGATAGATCGCGCTCGGCGGATTTGGCGGCGGATACGGGGGCGGTGGCGGACGCGGCGGACGGGGCGGACCCGGCGGGGGGCCCTG
This sequence comes from Vulcanimicrobiaceae bacterium, assembly GCA_036265225.1. Taxonomy (GTDB): domain Bacteria; phylum Vulcanimicrobiota; class Vulcanimicrobiia; order Vulcanimicrobiales; family Vulcanimicrobiaceae; genus Cybelea. Next base: position 9,454 of record DATAPM010000237.1, on the reverse strand, counting down.
ACCGCCGCCGCCGACGATCGCGACGACCCGCGTCGAGTTGTCGTAGCCGACTTGGGCCCCGAGCGACTGCGCGACGAAGCGCAGGGGGACGTACGTCGTGGCGCCGACGATGAAGGGGGCGACGTCGAGCGTTTGGGTCTGCCCGTTGACCATGGCCTGCGTCGAGCTGATCGTTAAGGAGATCGTTGCGCTTCCTTTTGTGGCGTTGATCGTGCCCTGCGAGTAGACCACCGCCGCGCCGAGCCTCTCGAAGATGCCGCGCAGCGGAACGAAGACGCGCCCCGTCTTTTCGATCGGGCCGGGGTTAAGGTACATCGCCTGGCCGTTGACCGTGACCGAAACCACCTGCGCGGCGACCGGCGCCGGCCCACAGAGCAGAAAGCTCGCCGTCAGCGCGACCGTAAAGACGTAACGTGCTGGTAACATGACCGATCGGTTCGCGCAAGCTACCCAAGCAGCCTCGTTTTGCGCTCTGGGTCATCATTGCGCCGATGGGGCGGAAGGGGTATTCCTCTCTCTGAGGTTCCGCGCGTTACATATTCGATTTTGCGAAGTACACGGTGAAACGGATCGGCGCATCTCGCTAATGCAATTCTTAACAAAGCCTGCGGCGAGAAGCCGTCGTGAGTAGCCCTTTTTTATTAGTGATTATAAGCGTTTTCTGCCAAACGATACTCGCACAATGGTACGTTCGTACCATCGAAAAGAGAACAAAGATATTTCGTTGCAGGTAAGCAGGGGCATAGGCAAGCTGGGAGAAACGACGGTGCCCGTGAGCTCGTTTATACATTGTAAAACGGGCGTTCCCCGTTGGCCTATAAGCGATACGGGGATACTATTTTACGGTCAACGCGTGACGAAAGGGAAATATGGTTACCACCTTGCGTAGCGTCGCAGCTGTTACACCTGAGACTCCAGCGCGAACGACGGCGCAGATTCGCGTCTACGTCGTGCAGCAGCAGACCCTCATGGCCAAAGCGCTCTGCAACGTTCTGCAGCAGGACCCCGCTATCACGGTTGTCGGCGATGGAGCGGGCGTCAACGCGAACCAACTGGCCAAAACAAATGCAAGCCTGATTCTGCTCGACTCCGAGTCGAGTTTTGAAGCGCTTTCCAACGCCATCGGCAGCTGTCGTATCGCCTGCCCCCGCGCCCGGATCGGCGTTCTCTCCGAGCATCTCAGCTCGGAAGTCATGCAACGCGCCTTCTCCGCCGGCGCCGACGGCTACATCGTTAAAGACATTACTCCCGAGGAGCTGATCGCCGCGGTCAAGGCGATGGGCGCCGGGAACCTTTACGTAGATCCTCGCCTTGTCGGTTTGATCTTGCGCAAGCACGCCAAGATCGGGCGGCGCGATCCCAACGAGCTCTCGCCGCGCGAAGCCGATATCGTGCGGCTCATCGCTGCAGGTCTATCAAATCGAGAGATCAGCATTCGCCTCGGACTCTCCGACAAAACTGTCAAGAATCACATTTCGCATATTTTTGCCAAGCTTAACGTTACCGCGCGAACCCAAGTCGTTATTTACGCTATTCGCAGCGGGCTAGCTTAACCCGCAACCCACGGGAACCCAAGGAGCGCGTCCGGCAGCGCCGGTCGCGCTCCTTGGGAGGGCCGTTTCAAAGCGTGCTAGTACTAGCTAGGCGCGAGGGAGAGAACGGCCATGGACACTACCCTGAACAACGATCGGCTGCTCGCAATGAGCCAGCGGCAGCTCGACGACCTCTTCAAATCCAGTCCGGCGGGTCCGATTCCAAATGGCGAGGCCAACGGTGCGGCCATTATTGCCCCCGGTACGACCTACAGCGCCGACATCGCACACGCGATCAACGTTTTCGCCTGGCAGGGCAAATCGTTCGACGCCGCCCGCGGGGTATTGGTCAATCGAATTACCCCCTTCGGGCTGAACGCGATCGTTGCCGACGTATACGTCGCCCCGAGCTGGCTCGACGGTAAAGACTGCATCGTCCTCGACTATTCCAAGACGTCCACCCTCGCTCACTGGATTCGCGACGAAATTCGTGCAGTAGCTCCCAATTTTTATCTCGGCGTCGTCTATTGGGCCCAGAAGCGGCTGATCAACTTCAGCTTGGACTTTTCGGCCTCGCCGTGACGTCACAATCGGCATTCTTCGTGATGATGCCGATACGCCCGAACGCTCACGACGAATTAGCCGCGCTCCTGGAAGGGATGAACGCCGCGCCCGGGCATGCCGATCCGCAGAACGCCCTGGTCCCTTTTGGCGCCTTCAACCGGCTGCACTTCGCCCGGGTCTGCGTTCTCCGCGACAATACCGTCGGGGACGTAGCGGCGTACGGCATCGCGCCAACCTCTTATCCCGACTATCTGGCGCTGCTCGGCGACGTGGACGGGAGCGCCGATTCCTTCCTATCGGAGCTGGCGGATCACGCCGGCGCAGGGCTGGCCACGCTCTTTTCGCACTGCGAAGGCTTCGGGCCGGGCGATGACGTCTTGGCCTTCATGCGGCAGCACGGCGCCGGCGCGGCAGCCGCCTACGTGAACTGGCGCGGGCGCACCATGTTGCAGGTCCGCGAAGAGGCTGCGATCCGCGAGGCGGTGGAAGCGTTTCTCGATCGGAACGTCGCCGCGACCGCATCGGCAACGCCGCTCGAGCTGCACGCCATGCTGCGCCATTTCCTTAGCGACGAGATCTCCGCGGGACGCCTAACGATGACTCCGGAGGCGCCGACGCCGTGGGGATGGCTTTTTGCCAACGCCTTGTCGGCCGTCGTGCCGGTTCTGCTTCTGATACTTTTAGCGCCGCTGGCGATCGCCGGTGGGGTGATATTGCTGCTGCTGGTGCGCCGGCGGGAAGCGCGCGACCCGGAGATTTGTCCGCGCGTCGATCCCGCCTACCGGGAACGGATAGCGTTTACCGAAGACCGCGACGTTACCAATGCATTCAGCGCCGTCGGATCGTTGAAGCCCGGACCGGTGCGGCGCGTCATGAGCATTGTGGGTCTATGGATTCTTAGCTATGCGGTACAGCATATCTACGGCGCCGGGCGCCTGGCACGCGTGCGAACGATCCACTTTGCCCGCTGGGTCTGGATAGACCAAAAGCGCCGACTGGTGTTTATGAGTAACTACGACGGCAGCCTCGAGAGCTACATGGACGATTTCATCAACAAAGCCGGATTCGGACTCAACTTCGTCTTCGGCAACGGCATCGGCTACCCCAAAACGCGTTGGCTCGTCAGCGACGGCTGCAAGGACGAGCAAAAGTTCAAAAACTTTCTCCACCGCCACCAGTTTTATACCGACGTTTGGTATAACGCACATCCCGGTCTCACGGCCGCGGACCTGGAGCGCAACGCACGAGTTCGCGCCGGTCTCGAAGCGACTTCGTTGCGGCCGGACGATGCCGGCGCATGGGCGGCGCTGCTATGAACGCAACCAGCGCCGTGCCGGCGGTCGAGTACGACGACGTGCAAGGCATCGTGCGTTTCGGGTACAAGCACCTTACCGATGCTCGCTATCTGCTGCTCCGCATCGCCGACGTGCGAGCCGCTCGGGAGTGGATGAGTGCGGCGCCGGTCGCCACGGCGGCAGCGGCCGCGACTCTTCCCGAAACTGCGCTGCACGTTGCCTTCACGGCCGCGGGCTTGCGCGAGTTGGGCGTACCCGAAGAGGTCGTCGGCGCATTCTCCTCCGAGTTCGTCTCCGGCATCGCCGGCCACGAGAGCCGCTCGCGGCGGCTCGGAGACGTCGGGGCCAATGCGCCCGCGACCTGGGATTGGGGCGTGGGCGGTGCCGAGCCGCACGTTCTCGTCGCTCTTTTTGCGGTGCCGGGAAAGGTTGAGGCATTTTCGGCCTCGCTGCGCAACGAGTCGTGGGGCCGGGCTTTTTCGCAGATCGCATCCCTCGACACGTCGGACCTCGGTGGAGTGGAGCCGTTCGGCTTTACCGACGGCATCAGCCAGCCGGTCATCGATTGGGAGTGCATAAGAACGTTGCGCGGCAACAAGCCCAGTTATGGGAATTTGGTCGCGATCGGCGAGTTTCTTCTCGGCTATTTAAACGAGTACGACCGTTACACGGAACGTCCGTTGGTCGATCCGGGCGGTGCCGCCGACCTGCTCCCCCCGGCAGAAGAAGATTGCAAGCGTCGCGACGTCGGTCGCAACGGCACGTACCTCGTGTTTCGCGATCTGCGCCAAGACGTACGAGGATTTTGGTCCTTCGCACAATCCGACGACCTCGCCGGCGCTTTCGTCGGTCGGCGCCGCAACGGCGATCCGCTCGTGCCGGCGGCAGCGGGTCCGATCGAGGGAGTCGAAAAAGCGGCGCCCGGCGCCCCCCAGAACAACTTTACTTACGCGGGCGATCCGCAGGGCGTCTTATGTCCGTTCGGCGCTCACATCCGTCGCGCAAATCCACGCACCGGAGATTTTCCCAACGTTCCGTCGGGACCGATCGGCGTCGTCGCCGAAATGCTCGGCTTTGGTAAAAAGTCGTTTCACGACGATTTGACGTCTTCGGTTCGTTTTCACCGCGTCTTGCGGCGCGGGCGCGAATACGGTCCGGGCCTATCGCCGCAAGAGGCTCGGATGCCGCCGCCCGCGCACGAACCGCCTCGCGGCCTGCGCTTCGTTTGCCTCAATGCGAATATTGCGCGCCAGTTCGAGTTCTTGCAGAACGCCTGGATCTCGAGCGATTCTTTTAATGGTTTAATCGGCGAGAGCGATCCGCTGCTCGGCGATCGCGAGCCCGCCCCCGGAGGTCGCGCCACCAACGCCTTCGTCGCCAATCGCAACGATGCGGCGCGCCGGCGCATCGTTGGGTTGCCGCGATTCGTCACGGTGACGGGCGGCGCGTACTTCTTTCTACCGGGCTTACGAGCCCTACGCTATGTCTTGCGCGTCGGCACGGAAGGAGCCAAATGAACAGAACGATCGTATCCTCGAGCGTCGTTGCTCTCGTCCTGCTGTTGGCGGGCTGCTGGGGGAAGCCGGGAACGACGCCGGACGAAGCCAAGAGCGTCGGGCGCAGCGCCGTATCGTTCACCGCTGCCGACGAGGATTATTTCCATGATATGGACGGCGGCATCGCGCTCTCGTCCGACGAGATCAAAGGTCGCGACACATGGCTCGTTTGGAGCGGCGGAAACGATCGTTTGTGGGATCACCTGAGCAACGTTAGTTTCGGCAACCTCGATCTGCTCAAAGCGCTCTCGTCGTATCCGTCGCTGGCAACGACCCGCGATAACCGCTGGGAAACGATGGGACTCGTCAACGAGCCGTGTTTCAAAAAGGCGACCGGTCCTAATCCCGATCGTTTCGGGCTCTGGCTCGACGTGCGCGTCCAGTCGCCGCAGTGTCCGTCCGATCCGTTTGAAAATACTGCCAAGTATCCCGGCGTTGCGATCGGAGCGCGTGGCAAGACCGTCCCGCTCGGCTCGTACTTCGGCTTTGCTACCGGCGTCGTGGGCCTGCGGCTCTTTCCCAATCCGAACTTCGACGACAAAGCGGCAAAAGCGTGGGATCCCCAACGTTATTACAGCGATCCGTCCTACTATCAGAACAAGGATCTCATTAAGCCCTATCGCGTGGGAATGTCGTGCGGGTTCTGTCACGTCGGCCCTAGCCCGGTCAATCCGCCCGCGGATCCCAATAATCCGGCGTGGTCGAACCTAAGCTCGACTGCCGGTGCGCAATACATGTGGATCGACCGGATCTTCGCCTGGCGGCGGCGGCCGAGCGACTTCATCTCGCAGCTCTTCCAAACGTGGCGGCCCGGGACGCTCGACACGTCGCTGGTCTCGACCGACAACATTAATAACCCGCGTACGATGAACGCGATCTACGCCGTATTACCGCGTCTCGGCGATGCGACGCGCTTTGGCCGAGAGACGCTCGCCGGCGGCGGCCTGGACAACCGGCAGTTCAACGACTTCGTTGCATCGGGTCCGCTTACGACGTTTTTCGAAGCGCCGGCGACCGTGCTGACCCCGCACGTTCTCAAAGACGGGGCCGACTCGGTCGGCGTCTTGGGCGCGCTCAATCGCGTTTACGTCAATATCGGCACCGACAGCGAGGAGTGGCTGTTGCACTTCAATCCGGTCGTCGGCGGAAAGCCGATCTCGCCGCTGACGATCAAAGATTCCCGCGAAAACTCGAGCTACTACGCGGCGACCGAAAACCAGACGCTGAACGAGGCGCTCTTCCTAATCCGTGCTAGTCAGAATCTCGATCATTTAAGCGACGCGGCGGGGGGCAAGAAATACCTCACCACCGATCTTGCCACGCTCACGCGTGGCAAGATCGTCTTCGCCGAGAACTGCGCGCGCTGTCATTCCAGCAAGCTCCCGCAACCCGCCCCCGGCCTCGACCCCAACGGCTGCGTCGGCCCGCAATATTTGGACTGCTTCAAGCGCTATTTCACGTGGACGAGAACGCCGGATTTCAAGAGCAAGATGCGTGGCATCGTCCTCGATCCGAACTTCCTGCAGAACAACTACTTATCGGCCGACTTCCGGGTCCCGGTGACGTATCTACATACCAATGCGTGCAGTCCGTTGGCAACCAATGCCATCGCCGACAATATCTGGGATAATTACTCGTCGCAGTCTTACAAGGACTTACCCTCGGTCGGCAGCGTCACGTGGTACGATCCCTACACCGGGGAGCCGCATCAGTACGAAATGCCGGCCGGCGGCCGCGGCTACACGCGCGTGCCTTCGTTGATCGCGTTATGGTCGACTGCGCCCTATCTGCTCAACAATAGCGTCGGCCCCTTCGATCAAAATCCGTCGATCGGCTCGCGAATGCGCGTTTTCGAAGCTTCGATCCGCCAGATGCTTTGGCCGCAACTGCGGGCTCACGACTCGCTGCTGGGCACCAAAGTTCCGGGACTCATCGACCGCACGACCCAGCCTTCATACCTCACGATCGCCAAGGGCTATCTTCCCGACCTCGTTCAGAAGAATATTGGTGCCGTGCAAAAGATCTTTCCCAAGGCCTTCTCGAGCGGCCCCGATTCCGAGTTGTCGATCGGACCGATCCCTGCCGGCACGCCGGTCGGATTGCTCTCGAATATCCGTCTGCTCTCCGAGGACCTGCGCGGCAACCAGTTGACGCAATACGAGCGCAACAAAGCCAAGCTCGTCGCCGGGATCATCGTCGATCTGCTGCGGCTGCCGGCCAACGCATCGGATCAACAAGCCCGCAAGGTCTTCGCAAACATCTATCCGGCGCTGCTGACGCTGAGCAAGTGTCCCGACTACGTCGTGAACCGCGGGCACTACTTCGGTACCGGATATCGCGAGCCCGGAGAGATCGGACCCCCGAGGCCGGGTTTGAGCGACCAAGATAAGTACGCCCTCATCGAGTTCTTAAAAACGTTTTGAGCATTGATGCCGGGACCCGGCTCGCCTTTAAGCGCTTCGTCCACGGCGTCTTCCTCGCCGCGCTCCATTTCGAGCGGCGCTTCGACCCGTTCTTCCGGCCCGCGTGGGATGCGGTTTTCAGAGAGCCGAGCGCGGCGATATTGCAGTGGCTGATCGGATTGTCGCGCCGCGACGACGGACTCGGACTCGCACAGGAGAAACCGCTGCCCGGCGAAGCGGAATATCTGGACTCGATCATCATCGATATGGGCACGTACATGCGTACGCACTGGACGCCGGGGAACTATCAGCGTGCCGGGAATACAAAGACGCACGGCGTCGTCAGGGCCGAGTTCGTCGTAAACGGCGACCTTCCGGAACGGCTTAAGAAAGGCATTTTCGCCGAACCGCGGACCTATAAAGCGTACGTCCGTTTCTCCGGTCCCGGGCCGGACTGGCCGGCCGACGTTGACGACGTTGGTTTTATGAGCTGCACGGTCAAGCTCATGGGCGTCGCCGGCCCAAAGATTTTCGACGACGAGCGCTACACGCAGGATTTCTTGTCGGTTACCACGCCGACGTTCGTCACGCCCGACGTCAGCTGCAACGCCCAGCTTCAGCGCGAGTTGCGCGACAGTACCGAGTTCTTTTATTTCTGCAATCTGACGCGGCCGCATCTGCTCGACGCCCTGATGCAAGGCTTGTGGAACAAGACGCAGAGCAGTCCGCTCGAAGCGCAGTATTGGAGCTGTACGCCTTACCTGCTCGGGGAAGGGCAGGCGATGCACTATTCGATTCGCTCGACGCTGCGAACGCACTCACGAATCCCGAGGCTGCCACTCCGGCCACCCGACAACTATTTGCGGGACGCGATGGTCCGCACGCTGGCGAACCAGGCTGTGGATCTCGATTTTCTCATTCAGGTACAGACCGACGCGCATCGCATGCCGATCGAGAATGCGGCAGTGCGATGGCCGAGCAGGCTTTCGCCGTACGTCAAGGCGGCGACCATTCACATCCCGATGCAGCGGTTCGACTCGCCGGAGCAGCTGGCGTTTGCCAATGTCCTACGCTACTCACCATGGCATTGCATCCCCGATCATCGCCCGCTCGGAAACCAAAATCGCGTCCGCTGGCGGATGTATACCGAGCTTGCCAACCTGCGGCAACTCATGAACGACGTTAGCCACTACGAACCGACCGGCGACGAAATCTTCAACTCGTGACGCGACCCTAACGTGGAGTACGATTACGTCGTCGTCGGCTCGGGCGCCGGCGGGGGCACCGTCGCGGCGCGTCTCGCCGAACGGGGCGCGAGCGTCATCGTCCTCGAGGCAGGGGGCGACCCGCGCGAGCTCAGCGGAGGCGATCCGGCGCGGCCCGATGGGGACTGTCTGCCGTGCGATTACGACGTGCCCGCGTTCCACGTGCTCGCCTGCGAAAACGACGCGATCAAGTGGGACTTCTTAGTCAAGCACTACGCGGACGACGAAAGACCGGTGCTCTATCCGCGTGCCGGCACGTTAGGCGGCTGCACGGCGCACAACGCGATGATCTTCGTTTATCCGCACGACGAGGATTGGCAAGAGATCGCCGATCTCACCGGCGATGCGTCGTGGCGCCCAGACCGCATGCGGCGCTATTTTCAGCGCCTGGAGCGATGCTCGTACCGGCCGCTGCAGCGGCTCCTGAGCCGGATCGGGATCAATCCGTCGCGCCACGGTTTCGACGGCTGGCTTCGCAGCGAGCTGCCGCGTCTATCGGCGTTGACCGCGCTCGAAGTTTTCGGTCCGCTTTTGGCCGAGATCGTCCGCGAGTTCGCGCTGGACCCCAACAAGCTGGCAAAGCTGCGCTGGTTTTCGGAAGCTGGGCTCGATGCGAACGATTGGCGGCTGGTCGGCCAAAACTCGACCGGCCTGCGATCGGTGCCCCTGACGACGGCGCGGCACCGGCGCGTCGGCACGCGCGAACGACTGCTCGACGTTGCGCGCCGCACGCGTGGCCGGCTGACCGTTGCGCTTAACGCGCTGGCGACCAAGGTGCTCTTCGACGAACGCACTCGCGCCGTCGGCGTCGAGTATCTCGAAGGTCGCGGGCTCTACCGC
>DATAPM010000236.1:0-14111 GCA_036265225.1 Vulcanimicrobiaceae bacterium | reverse complement strand
ATGAAATGGTGGAGCACCGGGTGGGGCGGCGCGCTCTTCCAGCCGTGGGGTGTCTGCGTTTCGCCGAAGGGCATCGTCGGTGTGGCAAACCGCCAGTACAACAACACTGGCCCCCCCGGCAACGTCGAGTTCTTCTCGCCTAGCGCCCCCAGCGGCAGCTTCCCGAGTGGAGAGGCCGCCGGCGTCCTAATCGCCGATCAGTTCTGCGCGTTCGACAAGAGCGGCAACTTCTACGTCGACGGAACGACGGGAGCGGGGCAGAAGATTGCCTACCTCGCGCGCGCCTTTGTCAACATGCCGAATCAGACCTTAATTGATTCGGGATTAGGCACGGCGTCGTTCTGGGTCGGAATGTATTCGCGGATCAACTCAGCGGCCAACAATACGCTCAGCGTTGGAACGAGCACGCCGAACAGCACGACTCAGACGATCAACAACTGGAAGGTCTCCGGGCCGGCCGTTGGTCCGCTCGCCTTCACGCCGCTCGCATCATATACGCTGACGAGCTATCCTTCGACGGGCAATGCCGTCTACCAGCTCGCGCCCACAACCGGCGGAAGTACGGGCAACGTGTTCGTCGCCGGCTATGGCGCCGGTCAAACCCTAATGGCACCGGCTAACGGAGGCGCAACCGCCCTCTACAACAACGTCGTCAGCACGACCGGCGTCGCAACTCGCCCGACCGGCCAATATTAGGCGGCCAAACTAACCCGAAAAACTAAGCGCTAATGCTAAGCGGGCTGCCTGCGCCCCTCCACCGACCGTCGCAGCGCAGCCCGTGCCAGCAAACGTGTGGAATCCAACGTCGGCAGCACGGCATTGTCGTCGCTCACGATCAGCGGTATCTCGGTGCAGCCGAGCACGACGGCGTCGCAACCGCGCTCTTTCATCGTTGCGATGACGCGCTCGAAATACTCGGTGCTGGCCGGCTTGAAAGTGCCGTGGACCAGCTCTTGCATAATGATGCGATTGGTTTCTTCACGCTCGTCCGGCGTTGGGCGTACGTACTCGATGCTTTGCGCCGCAAGCTTCTCGGGATAGACGTCGCTCTCGACGAGCCAGCGCGTTCCCGTTAGACCGACGCGTCGAAACTTGCGCGTCGCGGCTTCGGCCGCGACGATCTCGGCGATGTGCATCCACGGCAGCGGCGATCGCGACTCGATCATTGGCAGCGCCTGATGGATCGTGTTGTCCGGACAGATCAAGAAGTCGGCGCCGATGCCGGCCAGCCGATTCGCCGAATCGAGCATCAGCTCGGCAACGCCGTACCAATCGCTGCGCCGCAAGCACGCGCTATAACGCGAAAACGGCGGCGAGTGCATAGAGATCTCGGGATGCCCGTGTTCGCCAAGCAGCTCGGCGCCTTCGGCGCAGATCGTGCGGTAGCAGAGCGCAGCTCCTTCGGCCGAACAGGCGACGATGCCGACGTGTAGCGGTTCGCTCATCGAGAGAATGCCTCGCTCACCGCTGCAGCGAGATGGTGTAGAAATCGACTTTGAAGGCGAGAAGCGTGTCGCTCTGGCGGCTGCCGCCGGGCACCGGAGCGCCGCCCGGGAGGTAGATTCTCCGGCCGATGACCGCTGCACCGGTGCCGTGCCGGCCCTGGGGCAACGGCGAGAACTCGGTCCAATTGTTGCCGGCGGGATTGTAGCGTTCGTTGGCCGCGTAGGCCGCCGCCATCCCGCTCGCCTCGCCTCCGATGGCGAAAATGCCGCCGTTGTAAAGTGCGACGGCCATGCCGCTGCGCGGCGACGGCATCGGCGCACCCGACTTCCAAGCGTCGGTCGCCGGATTATAGATGTCCACGTACGACGTATTATGCGCCGGCGTATCGATGCGTCCGCCAATCGCATAGAGCCGCGAGTCGTCGGCAACGAGCCCCATGTGATCGCGCCCCACCGGCAACGGAGCGCGCAGCGAATAACGTTTTACGTTAGGATCGTAAACGACGTGCGTGGCCACACTGTGAGCGTCGCGGCCGCCTACGAGATGGATCTCGTCTCCCAGCACGGCAGCGGAAATCGCGCCCAGCGGGTGCGGAAGCGAGGGCAGCGCCGACCAGCGGTCGGTAACGGGATCGTAAATGTTGGCGTCGGAGACCGCGGCATCGTTTTGCGCCGAGAAGCCGCCAAACGTATAAATCTTACCGTGATAGCCGACGGCGGCGATATGGTTCAACCCTCGCGGCAACGGCGCGACGGTGCGCCAGCTACCGGTGATGCGTCCGTTTTGCACGACGGGATGAAAAGCCAGGGCCGAAGACTGGTCGGCGCTGCCGTTGGCGTAGCCACCGATCACGTAGATCGTTTTCCCGGCGGTCGCTACGGCGACTTCACTGCAGGCTACCGGCATCGCCGGCCCACTCGTCCAGGTTCCCGGAAGCGGCTGCGCCGCGATCAGGACGATCGCGGCGGCAGCGATTAGGTATCGCACGGCTCGGGTGCCGAAGGCTATTGGAACTCGAACTCGGCGAGGTTCTTCTCGATCTTCCGCTTGACGCGCTGAAGCGCGTTGTCGATGGACTTTACGTGTCGTCCAAGGTCGCGGGCCATCTCTTGGTAGCTCTTGCCCTCGAGGTACGACTCGAGCACTTGCGATTCGAGCTCCGAAAGATTTTGGCGAATCCGCTGGCGGATGTCGTCGGAAACCTCTTGCGTGACGACCAGCTCTTCGGGGTCCGAAGTCTTCTGCGACGCCATAACGTCAAGCAGCGTCCGCTCGCTATCCTCATCGTAGATCGGCTTATTGAGCGAGATGTACTGATTGAGCGGAATGTGCTTTTGGCGGGTCGCGGTCTTGATCGCCGTAATAATCTGCCGGGTGATGCAGAGCTCCGCGAAGGCCCGGAAGCTGGAGAGCTTATCGGCCTTGAAGTCGCGAACGGCCTTGTACAAGCCGATCATGCCTTCTTGGATGATGTCCTCTCGATCGGCACCGATGAGGAAGTAGCTCTTCGCTTTGATCCTTACGAAATTCTTATATTTGTTAAGTAGATACTCCATCGCAAGGTTGTCGCCGGTTTTCGCGATGGCCACCAGGTCTTCGTCGACTCGTTGCTGGTACTCCACTCCATCCGCAACTGGATGGGTCATTGCCATATCGTTTGTCTGCCTCGTCGTAAGACGTGCCGCATGCGCAGGCCGCAGCCCGTCGGGCGCGGCACATCTCCGCTAGTATATAGGAGGTTCCCCCTCCCCCGTCAAGGACGGAGCGAGCGTTCCCCTCTGGCGGACGGCTTCGTAGAACAGCACCGCAGCGGCCGCCGAGGCATTAAGGCTCGCCACGCGCCCGCGCATCGGAATACGGACCAAGTAGTCGCATTCTCGCCTGATAAGCGGCGAGAGACCGCTCCCTTCGGCTCCGATCACCAGGGCCAGGTCCCGGTTGAGGTCGGCTTCCCAGAGCTCGACCGCCTCGGGCGACGCATCCGCCCCAGCCACCCAGACTCCAGCTTTTTTGAGGATCCGAATCGCGTCGGCCAGGTTCGAAACGCGCGCGATCGGCAGATGAGCCGCCGCGCCAGCCGCCGCCTTACGCACGGTGGGATTGATTCCGGCCGAGCGGCGCGAGGGCAAGACCAGACCTGCCGCGCCGGCTGCTTCTGCGGTGCGAACGATGGCTCCGACATTGTGCGGATCGGTCAGGTGGTCGAGCAGCACGATCAATCTGCTTCCGGCCGGACGCCGACGCACGATTTCGTCGAGCGTGACGTAAGGAAACGGCGGCGCGATCGCGACGACACCTTGATGCGCTTTGAAGGGGAGGCGTTCGAAGAAAGCGCGCCGCTCGAAGCGGACCGTTACGTTCTGCTCCTTGGCAAGCGCGAGCAGCGCGCGCAGTGCAACGTCCTTGGTGCGATCGAGAGAGACGCGTACGACGCGCAGCGCTTCGCCCGCCTCCAACGCTTCCTTTACCGCATGAATGCCGTAAATGAGGTCGTCAAAATCGAGTTCGTCGCGTTTGCCTCGGCGAACCGGCGGTCCATTACTCTTAGGACGCTGCGGCTTTACGCGCTTGAAACGACGGTCCAGGTCGTGCCTTCTTTCGTATCTTTGAGTTCTACGCCGCAGCGCGCCAACGCGTCGCGCAAGCGATCGGACTCAGCCCAATCCTTCGCCTGCCGAGCTTGCGTGCGCGCGTCGATCACGCGGGCGATGGCATCGCCGGCGCTGGCGCCTTCGAGCGCCCGCAGCGCGCCATCGGCCTGAGCTTCGCGCAACTCGCCGCTCAGCCGCGCCACGAAGTCTCCCGGCAGCTCCGCCTTGGGCTCCTCGAGCCAGCTGTCGCCGCCCGCGATGCCGAGGACCCCGAGCCAGTAACGCAGCCCCTCAAAAGCCGCGGCGGCCGATGCGGGATTGCCGGCAAAACGCGACGCGTTGCCCGCCAAATCGTAGAGCACGGCAAGCGCCGCGGCGGTGTTCACGTCGTCGTCGAGTGCCGCTTCCATATCGGCGTCGAGTTCCGGGCTGCGCCCCGAACCTTCGGCGCGCGGCGCTTGCGCTAACGTTCGATAGGCCGATTTTATGCGTTCCAGACCGACGCCGGCCGCAGCGATCGAATCTTCGGTGAAGTTCATCACTTTGCGATAGCCCGTCTGCAGGAAGAGCCAGCGGATCGCTTGTGGGTCGTGACGCTGCAGCAACTGCGAGAGCGGCTCGAAGTTCCCCAACGACTTCGCCATCTTGCGATTATCGAAGAGCAGCAGCCCGCCATGCACCCAAAAATTGGCCATCGGCGGCCGCGCCATTAGCGGCTCGCTCTGCGCGATCTCGTTTTCGTGATGCGGAAAGATCAGATCCGCGCCACCGCCGTGGATATCGAAACCCGTACCCTCGGGGTCGAGCAGCGCGCGCGACATCGCCGAACACTCGATGTGCCATCCCGGACGGCCCTCGCCGTACGGCTCGAATGGCCAGCGCGGCTCTCCCGGCTTGGCGAACTTCCACAGTGCGAAGTCGAGCGGATCCTCCTTCTGTTCGTCGACCTCGATGCGCGCTCCCGACTCTAGCTCTTCGACGTGACGGTTGGCCAACCGGCCGTAGTTCGCGAACGTCGCCACGCGATAGTAGACGCCGTCCCGGGTCGCGTAAGCATGTCCACCTTCGATGAGCTCGCGTATCATCGTTTGAATCGGCTCGATGTATTGCGTCGCGTACGGCTCGAAATCGTACTCTCGTACGCCGAGCTTGCGCATCGAGGCTTTGAACTCGGCGTAGAAACGCTCGACGATGTCGTGATAGTTGCCGCCGGTAGCCTTTGCTGCGTTGATGCTGCGGTCGTCAATGTCGGTAACGTTCTGAACGTAGGTCACGCGATAGCCGCGATGCTCGAGATAGCGGCGCAACACGTCGAAGAACAGGAACGATCGCGCATGTCCCAGATGGGCCTGCGCCGAAGGCGTGAGCCCGCAGACGTAAATCCGCACGTCGCCGGGACGCAGCGGCGCGAAGTCTTGCGCCGTGCGCGTGCGCGTGTTGTAGAGTTTCACAAATTCAAGCTACGACGCTAGATGACCCAGCTCCAGGCTTCTTCTTCCGACGACTCGCCGTTTTCGAGCTCAAAAAGACGCCGTTCCAGCCCTTCGAGCTGATGCTCCAGTCGCGCGATGGCATCGGCGTTTGGATCGGGCATTTCCACGCGCGGACGATCGGGAACGGCACGCACCGGCTTGCCGTCTTGCGCGACGACTCGGGCCGGAACGCCGACCACGGTCGCGTTTGCCGGAACGTCCTTCACGACGACCGAGCCTCCGCCTACCTTTACGTTATCGCCGAGGACGATCGCGCCGAGCACGCACGAGTTCACTCCGACGGTAACGTTACGGCCGAGCGTCGGATGGCGCTTACCGTGCGAGAGGCTCGTGCCTCCCAGCGTGACGCCCTGATAGATCGTGCAGCCGTCGCCGACTTCTGAGGTCTCTCCTATGACGACGCCCATGCCGTGATCGATGAAGACGCCCTTACCGATCTTGGCGGAGGGGTGTATCTCGATGCCCGTCAAGAATCGCGCGACCTGCGAAAGAAAGCGCGGCAGAACCGGAACGCCGGCGCGCTCGAGCGGAGCGATCATCCGGTGCGCGACCAGCGCGTGAAAACCGGGATAGGAGAGCACGACGTCGAGCCACGAGCGAGCCGCTGGGTCGCGCTCGAGAGGCGCCCGTAAATCGGCTTCGACGGCTTCCAGAAAGCTTGCCATCCTGCAACAGTTTAACCCAGGCGGTCAACGAGAGGCTGCACCGCTTACTTAGCGGACGCCTGATTTGGACAAGAGAGCGACGGCATAGGCGGCCACGCCAGTTCCGTCGCCGGTATAACCCATGCCTTCACTCCGTTTTGCTTTCACATTGACGCGGCTCGTTTCCAGACTCAAAGACGACGCGATCTTCGCGCGCATCGCGCTGATAAAACCGCCGAGCTTCGGCTGGTCGAGCACGATCGTCGCGTCAACGTTGCCGATATCGTAGCCCGCGTCGCGCACCGCCGCGGCACATTGCGCCAGCAGCGCCATGGAGTCGGCATCTTTCCAGCGCGGGTCGCTCGCTGGGAAACGCGTACCGAGATCGGGCAACGCCGCCGCACCGAGCAGCGCATCGGCAACGGCATGGGCGAGCGCGTCGCCGTCGGAATGGCCGAGCGCACCTCGCTCGAAAGGCACGCGAACGCCGCCAAGGACGAGCGATCGCCCTTCCGCCAAGCGATGCGCGTCGAAACCGTGACCGATTCGCATCGTCATCCGTTGGTACGCTCGGGACGACTCGCGACGGGTTCGGGATGACGAAGCAGCGCTTCGGCTCGTGGGACGTCTTCGGGCAGAGTTACTTTGAAGTTGTCGCTGGTTGAGGGGACAACGACGACTTCGATGCCGGCGTGCTCGAGTAGCGCCGCGTCGTCGGTTACGTCTAGCCTTTCGCTCTCGGCGCGAGCGTGCGCGTCGCGTAGTTCCGCGGTCAGCGCAAACTGCGGCGTCTGCGCCGACCAAAGCGTGTCGCGCTCCAGCGTTCGAGTTACGCGCCGCAAAGCGTCGACGATCTTTATCGTGTCTACGGTCGGAGCGGCCAGCAGTGCCGCGCGCCGTTCGCGCACTTCGGCCATTCCGGCGCGTACGTCCACCGGCGTTACCAGCGGGCGCGCGCCGTCGTGCACGAGCACCGCGTCGCACTCCGCGGGCACGGCAGCCAGGGCGGCCCGCACGCTACCTTGCCGGGTTGTGCCGCCGCGAACGACGGTCACGGCGCGACGCGCAACGAGGCGGCCGGCGAGCGCCTTCATATCGTCGACCGACTCGGGTTCGGTAGCGATGACCAGCGCCGCGATCTCGGGCATCTCCGCAAAAGTACGGATCGACCAACCAACCATCGGCAGCCCGGCCAGCTCGAGAAACTGTTTTGGCCGCCCCAAGCGCGCGCCGCGACCCGCCGCCACGATGATGGCGGCCCACTTCACGAGGGGACGCCCTCACGCTTTGGCCGCGCGAAGATCATGCGCCCGGCCACGGTCTGCAGCACGCTGGTTACGATCACGTCCGTCTCATCTCCGATCAAACGCCGGCCGTGCTCGACCACGATCATCGTGCCGTCCTCGAGGTACCCGATGCCTTGATGGATCTCTTTGCCCTCGCGAATCACCAAGACGTGCAGTTCTTCTCCGGGAAGCACCACCGGCTTTACGGCGTTGGCAAGCTCGTTGACGTTGAGCACGCTGACCCCTTCGACGTGCGCGACTCGATTGAGATTGTAATCGTTGGTTACGAGCTTGGCGTCGATCTCTTGGGCGAGACGTACCAGGCGGGCGTCAACGTTACCGGGAGCCATGTCGTCAAAGTCGCGCTCGCTGATCTCGAAGGTTGCGAGCTCCTGCAGACGGCTGAGCACGTCGAAACCGCGCCTGCCGCGGGCCCGTTTGAGCGGATCGACCGAATCGGAGATGGCTTGCAGCTCGCGCAAGACGAAACGCGGCACGATGAGCACGCCCTCGATGAAGCCGGCCTCGACGATTTCGACGATCCGTCCGTCGACGATGGCCGAAGTATCCACGAGCTTTGGCGCTCCGGTCGTCGATTTCGTCGAGGTCGACCCGCGCGGCACCGAGACGATGCGCATCTTGGCGCCGACGCGCGCCCCCAGATAACCCGCGAAGATCGCAACGATCAAATAAATGACGATCGCGACGTACGTTCCCGAACGGCCGATGTCCGAGATCCACTCGAAGATGATGCCCTTGAGCAAAAACGCGATCAGGAGGCCGACGATCAGGCCGACGGCTCCCCCGATGATCTCGCCGGGGCTCAAGCGTTCCATTGCGCCCTCGGCGTGGTGGAGCTGCTTCTCAAACATCATCTGCGCCATCGGCGCGAGCAGCGCCCCAATGATCGCGCCGATCACCGGAGAGATGATGAGAAAGACGAGCTGCAGCGCTTCGCTGGCAAAGTGCGGCGAGAGCAGCGTGAAGTAGGCCTCGCGTCCCAATAGAAAGCCCGTCACGCCGAACACGATGACGAACGCGATCCGCAGGACGGTCTCCCCTAGATTGGCCGGTGCTACTCGAATGTTATAAATTCTCCGCAAACATCGTTGGCAAGAAAAATCCCGCGCCGCGTCAATCGTACGGCGTCCCCGTCTCGTTCGATCAAGCCGGTCTGCGCTAAACGAGCGACGACCGGCGCGTACTCCTCGATCACGTCAATACCATAGCGCTCTTTGAAATCGAGCAGCCGTACCCCTTGCATCGTCCGTAAGGCAAGCATCATTGCCTCACCCACGCGTCTGCGGCCTTCGAGCCGCTCGGTTTCGGCCGGAATGGGAAGCCCACGTGCCGCGGCCTCGATGTACGCGTCCAGCGATCGGGTGTGCACCGAGCGGACGCCGTTGCGATACGAAGCCGCACCCACGCCAAGGCCGACATATTCCCCGTTTGCCCAATAGTTCAAATTGTGCGCGCAGCGGTGCCCGGGGCGCGCAAAGTTGCTGACCTCGTACTGCTCGTAGCCGGCATCGCGCAGCCGGTCGATCGCCATCCCGTAGAGCTCGGCCTCGCGCGCATCGTCGAAAAACGCCCCCGGCTCCCGCGCGCGCCACGCTGCAAAGGGAGTTCCCTCTTCGACGGTGAGTCCGTAGGCCGAGACGTGACCCACGTCGAGATCGATCGCTTGGCGCAGCGTTCGCTCCCAACTCGACGCCGTCTGTCCGGGTACGGCAAAGAGCAGATCGAGCGAGATCGATTCCATTTTGGCGGCGCGTGCCGCGGCCACCACGCCGCGAACTTGCTCGACGGTGTGCTTGCGCCCGAGCGTCGCTATCTCGGCGGGTTCGAAGGACTGCACTCCGATCGACAGGCGCGTGATGCCGGCCCTACGATACGCGTCGAAATCACCGTCGTCCACGAGCTCCGGATTGACCTCGATCGAAACCTCGGTCGCGCCGGGAAAGCGCTCGCTAAGGTGGGTCAGGAGATCGGCGACGTCGCCCCGCTCGTATGCATTGGGCGTTCCACCGCCCAAGAAAATCGTCGCTGCAGGAGCGTGCGGCTCGCGTGCTATCTCGGCGCGAAGCGCATCGAGGTATCGCGCTGCCGACGTTGCGCGTAACGGCCATTTGGCAAAGTCGCAATAGGGGCAGAGATAAGGACAGAACGGGAGATGAACGTAAACGCCGAGCATGGCGCGTCCTTACGTCGGCGCGAAATGCGGTGCGGTCAGCTCCGAAATCCGGCCTACGACGTCGTTTTCCACTTCCTGGACGCCGGCCTTGATGGCGTGCTTGATAGCGTTGCGGCTGGCGCGACCGTGGGTGACGATGCAGTTGCCGCGCAAACCGAGCAGCGGCGCGCCGCCGTACGTCTCATAGTCGAAGCGCCGGCCGAGACGGCGGAGCGCCGGCGCGAGCATCGCCGTTCCGATCTTGGTGATGATGCTGCCGCCCAGCAGCGTGTCGCGCATGACGTTGGCGAGATCGGCGATCATGCCCTCACCGGTCTTGAGCACGACGTTGCCGACGAAACCATCGGCCACGATCACGTCGGCGACGTTGTGAAAGAGATCGCGGCCTTCAACGTTTCCGATGAAGCGTACCGGAGCGGTTTCGAGCAATCGCGCGGCTTCGAGCACCAACTGGTTACCCTTGCTGCGCTCTTCTCCGACCGAGAGCATCGCAACGCGAGGCTCGGCGACATTCAGGACGCCTTTCGAGTAGGCCGAACCCATGATGGCAAACTGCACCAGCCACTCCGGGCGGCAGTCGACGTTGGCACCCGAGTCGAGCAGCACCGTCGGGCCGTCGAGCGCCGGCCAAACGGTGGCGATGGCCGGACGCGAAACGCCCTCGATGGTCCGCAGCTTGATCAGCGCGATAGCCAGAAAGGCGCCGCTATTGCCGGCCGAGACGACCGCGTCTGCCTCTCCCTGCTTGACCAGGCTAACGGCAACGCCGAGCGAGGTCCGCTCGCAGGAGCGCACGGCGCTCGACGGCGAGAGGTCCATGGCGATGGACTCGGGAGCATGAATCACGCGGACTCGGTCGGCCGCGGGGCCGCGCAAAAGCGAGCGAACGCGCGCCTCGTCACCGACCAGGACAACCTCCGCGCCAAACTCTTGGACTGCTAAGAGGGCGCCTGCGACGATCTCGTCGGGGGCGTGGTCGCCTCCCATCGCGTCCACCGCGATGCGCGCTCTCATGGCGGGCCGTCTTTCGGAGCCACCCCCGGATTCCTTGCCCCTCGTCAACATTTCGCTCTTGCCGACAATCGCGCCGCATGGTAATATCGCCCGGCTATGGCCAAGCGCTGTGAAATTTGCGACAAGGGACCCAAATCAGGCAACAACGTCAGCCACGCTATGAATAAGACGAAGCGCCGCTGGCTTCCGAATCTCCAATCGGTTCGGATCGACGACCGAGGCGTGCATCGCACCGCTCGCGTCTGCACGGCCTGTCTTCGCTCGAAACGCGTAACCCGCCGGGCTTAATCCCCGCCGGCAAAGTGATCCCATCCGGAGCGCTCTAAAGGCGCTCCGTTCCACGTTATCCCGGGCTTGGCGACCAGGCTCCCGATGCGAATGAGGTCGCGTCCGAAGCGCGCCCGGTAGCGCGCTGCGAGGTGCCGGAACGACGCCGCACGGACGGCGACGATCAACTCAAAATCTTCTCCCGCCCCGAGTACAAAGCGCTCCGGGTTCTCGTCGAGCATTTGCGCGACGGCGCGCGCCGCATCGGCAACGGGCACGGTTTCGATCGCCGCGCCGCAGCGGCTTGCCGCGACGAGACGCGCCACGTCGGTAGAGAGTCCGTCGGAACAATCCATGAGCGCGCGGACGTTGCGGCTGGCCGCCAGAAACCGACCCTCGGCGAGACGCGCTTCGGGACGGCGAAAGGCGTTCAGGGCTTGGGCCCGCAACTCGCCGCCTACGTTCAGCTTAGCGTCGCGCGCTAGTTCGAAACCGGCGCGGGCGTTGCCAAGCGGTCCGGTAACGGCAAGCACGTCGCCGGGATGCGCGCCGTCTCGGCGCTTTGCATTCGACGCGCGAACTTCACCGACGACGGTTACGGCCAGCGTCAACACCGGCGCGCGCGACAGATCGCCGCCGGCAATCGACAGGTACCAATGCTGCGCGGCCGCTGCGATGCCCCGATAACACTCGAGCAACTCACGCGCGCCACGTTCGCGAGCAGCTCCTAACGCGACGGTCGCCAGCACCGGACGCGCGCCCATCGCGGCCAAATCGCTGACGTTGGCCGCCATAGCGCGCCAGCCGGCATCTTCCAGGCCCATCAGCGAATCGGTGAAGTCGACCCCTTCGACGAGCATGTCGCTGGAAATCGCCGAGAGGTGCGAGCGCGACGGACGCCAGAGCGCTGCGTCGTCGCCGATGCCCAAAACGATCCGGCCCCCGAGGCCGGGTTCGGATTTACAAAGGGCACCAATTGCTTCGACGACCTCGTCTTCGGTCACGCGAGAAGCGCGCGCAGGCGGCGCAGCTCCGCTCCGGGATCGCGAGCGCCAAAGACGGCCGACCCCATGACCAGCGCATCGGCACCGGCCTCGACCAACGTCCGCAGGTTCTCGGCCCCGACGCCGCCGTCAACTTCGACGAGACATCTGGGATTACGCGCGTCGATCAAACTCCGCGCTTCGCGTACTTTTTCGATCGCGCGCGGAATGAACTTTTGACCCCCGAAACCGGGATTTACACTCATCACCAAAACCGTATCGCAATCTTCGATGACGTCTTGGAGCATCGCCACCGGAGTCTGCGGGCAGATCGCGATCCCCGCTTTTGCGCCGATCGAACGGAGGTGCGCGAGCAGTCGCTGGGCATGGCACGTCGCCTCGAGGTGAAAGGTGATGCGATCGCAGCCGGCGGCGCGAAAGTCATCGACGTAGCGCTCCGGCTCGACGATCATTAAGTGCGCGTCAAAAACGAGCGGCGAGAGCCTGCGCAGGTCGCCGATGATCTTCGGGCCCCACGTAATATTGGGAACGAAGCGTCCGTCCATAACGTCGAGGTGCAGATACTCGGCTCCAGCACCTTCAACCGACGCAATCTGTTCCGCAATGCGGGCAAAGTCGGCCGACAGCAACGACGGGGCAAAGATCGTCACTGCGTCGGACCTGGGGTTGCCTTGCCGTTATAAACGTTGGGAGGCTCGGTGCCCAAGCGCGTCTCTCCGACCAGCTCGCTGTTGACGTACATATCGAGCACCGACGTGCCTACGGCGGTAACGGTAAAATCGAGTTTCTGTCCCGGATTGGCGTAGGCGTGGTAGAGGTCGTAGCGACCGGTATCGTCGGTAAGCTCCAATCGCACGTCGAGTTGCTGCGGGCCGGTCGCGCCCTGAGGCGCCGGCACCGAGACCAACACGTGGACTTGGTGTAGCTGGTAGCCCGATTCATTCGGGCCTGCGCTGACCTGGAGCGAGACGGGATCGTATGACGCGATTTTCGACTTCGGCAGCGGATTCTGCCGCGCGACCATAGCGTGCGGGGGGCCATCCTTGCCCAGCGGTGTCCAGACGACCTGGCCGATCTTGATGCCCGATTGAGAGGCCAGATCGCGCGCCTGATCGACGGTCAATCCGACGAAGTTGGGAACCGAAACGTTCGTTTTTCCGCCCGCGCTGACGGTAAGGGTTACCGTATCGCCTTGGTGGACGCTAAGCAGGGGCGCCGGGTTCTGCGAGATGACGTGACCCTCGGGAATTACATCGCTGTGGGCGTACGTAATCTTCCCGAGCGCAAGATGCGATTGCGAGAGGTCGAGCTGTACTTCGCGCATGGACTGATAGCGCAGGTCGGGCATCAAGCGCGCGATGATCCCGTCGCTGATGACGAACGAAATCTGCCGCCCAGCGCGCACTTGTTCGCCGGCGTCGGGACGCTGCATGATGATGACGCCCTTGGGATAACGGTCGCTGCTCGTATGGTCCACGACGGCCGAGTTGAGCTTGAGGCGCGCGATCTCAGAGTTGGCGTCGCCGAGCGTCTGGCCGACGAACGACGGCAGCGTCACGGTGCCCGACGAGGGCATGAGAAAGTCGTAGATCTGATGGCCGAACCACACGACCACGCCGACGAAGATCGCCAAAACGATCGGGAAGACCCAGTCGCGCGGCACGTAGCCTTGGATTGCCGTTCTCAGGCGAGTGCCTCCGCGGGAACGCTGGTGAAATCGAGATTGCTGAAGACGCGGGCTGCGTCTTCGTGCTCGTCGAGCGCGTCGAGAAAGGCCAGCGCCGCTTTTAGCTCCGCCCCCTGCAGCTCGAGTTTCGTCTTCGCGCGCATGCCGAGATATACGTCGGAGATCTTCGCGCCTAGCTGCCGGAGCGTATCGCGCACTTCGGCCAGGCTCGCCGGCGCGGTGTAAATAATAGCCAGCTCGACATCGTACTCGATGTCCTCCACGCCTTCAATCAGCGCTTCTTCCATCAGCGCGTCTTCCGACTTTCCGGCCGGATCGAGCTCGATAATGCCGACCGCGTCGAACATCCACCCGACGCTGCCGGTCTCGCCCAGGCTTCCCTCGTGGCGGCTGAAGAGGAAGCGCAGCTCGCCGGCGGTTCGATTTCGGTTATCCGTCGCTGCGTCGACGACCACGGCCAATGCGTGCGGGCCATAGCCCTCGTA
>DATAPM010000235.1:0-2174 GCA_036265225.1 Vulcanimicrobiaceae bacterium | reverse complement strand
AGTGCCGGTGCGCGTGAGCGGAGGAATCTACGATCTGCGCCATCCGCGCATTCGCATGGCGGTACGCGGGAGCGGTGACCTGGCGCGATTGCGCGCGGCCTTCACCGCGGCGCGTCGCCTGCCGGTGAACGGACCGCTCGCCTTCACGGTACTGGTCGCGGGAGATGCAACGCAGCCGATGACGTGGGTGGACCTCAAGTCACCGCGAGTGGTGTACGCGTCGACTCCCGTCGACCGCGTTAAGGCGCTCGTCGGCTTCGACGGAAAAGAGGCCGATATCGTCAGCTTCGAGGGAGCCTATCGTGGCGCCGTGCTCGGCGTTCGCGGCCGAGCATCGTTGCACAAGACGCCCGGTGCCGTCGACGTAATGCTGGCTCTACGCGCGCCGCCGGATTCGGTTCCTTACGCCGGCGATTTGCTGCCGAACTTGCCGTTGCGCGCGTTTGCGACGGCCACTTCCGACGATCCAACGGCAATCGGTGCGCGCGGCGTTCTGTGGGGATCGAACTTCACGCAACGCGCCGATGCGCTCTTCGACGTGGATCAGCGCGGCGTCGGGTCAGTGGGTCCGCTGCGCATCGGCGGTTCGCGCGGAACGCTCTATGCTCGCGTTGCGCTCGACCGTCCGCACAACCTCGCCCTGGGGCTCGTCCGTGCCCGCGGCCTCGCAATACCGAAGGCGCGGGCCGTTGCCGATGCCGACTTCTTCGGCGGACGAACTGCCCACGGCATTGGCGCCGATGGCACGGCGCGCGTCGCTAGCGCTTGGGGAGATGCCACGGCGGCGGGCGCGATCGGACTACAGAACGGCACGCTCGAAGGCGCCGTGACGGGTACGGCCAGTGACGCGGCGAGCTTTGGCGCCGTTATCGCCGGTACGCCTTCGTCTCCGCGAGTTTCGGGAACGGTGGCCGTAGCCGGCGGGCGCTATCGCGACTTCGACGTCAGCGGCACCGCCGGCGTCGCGTATGCCGACGGCACGTTGCGCGTGCACGACGCCGCGCTGATGCTCGGGCCGGCATTCGTCGGCGTATCGGGTGCCGTGCGAGGCCTCTCGATTGGAGGCGCCCTGCGGCCGCAATACGATTTGAGCGCACAGGTGCGAACGTCCGACGCCGGCACGCTGCTCGCCGTGGTACAGCCGCGTACGGCCGGGCTCGTTGCGGGAAGCGTCGACGCCGACGTGCGGATTAGCGGCCAGGCGGCTACGCCGGCGGTTAACGGAACCTTCGATGCACCGGAGGGCTCGGTCAACGGGCTGGCCTTTCGCGATCTCAAAGGCAACGTGCGCGGCAACACGGGAGCAATCGCCGTTACCGGCGCCAGCGTGCTCGTCGGTACGACGGCGCTTGGTTTCGACGCGAATGTCGCCGGTAAAACAACGCGTGTGGCGGTCAGCGGCCCGCAAACCGATCTTGCCGACTTCAACGATTTCTTCGACACCGGCGACACGCTGAGCGGCGTCGGTGCGATGCAGCTGCAGGCAACGCTGCAAGGAGAACAAGTGACGGCAACGTCGGGCACGGCCGAGTTTGCCCGGGCCCGTTACCGCCGGCTCGACCTTGGAACTGTCGCCGCGCAGTGGCAAAATAAAGGCGACGTCGTAAACGCCTCGGTGCAGTCCGGCGGGAAGTCGGGAAATATCGGCGTGACCGGAACGGTCGCAACGTCGAGCCGAACCGTCAACCTCAACGGAACGGCCAGCGGTCTCGACTTGGCGATGTGGCTGCCGATGCTCGACATACCCGCACCGGTTACGGGAAAGCTCGACGCGCGCGCGCACATCGCCGGCCGTTATCCCGATCTCGCAATGAACGTGCATGCTGCGGTCTTCAACGGCACGCTCGCGCGACTGCCGGTGGAACGCTTTGAAATCACCGCTTCGGCGGACCACGGCCGCGGAACTATCTCGTCGGCGGTGCTTTCCGTGCCTTCGCTCACGACGCAGGTATCCGGTGCGTTCGGCCTGCGCGCGAGCGATCCGCTCGCACTCGTCGCACACACCACGAGTCCCGACGTCGGCGCCTTTCTGGTTGCCGCGACCGGGAAAAACTTTCAAGTTTCGGGAGCGCTCGATTCTACCCTACGCATAAACGGCACGCGCAGCGACCCGCGATTGAGCGATACCGTGACGGTGCAATCGGCGCGCTATCAGTCGCTGACCATTCCGCGAA